>NZ_JBSRDC010000071.1:0-56460 GCF_055145285.1 Salinivirga sp.
CAGCCATAATTTTAAACACCGCCCATATGTTAGAAAAACAAAAGTAGTCCCCCAATTGTAAAAAACAAAATCATAATGCACTCAATGGAAGTTATTTATGCGTTTGTGTTTTCAAGTTGGGTTAAATACCCGGCCTCCAGAATTCCTTGATATTTGTATTTTTTGTGTTTTTTATTTTGGTGGGAATTAAGAAGGTTTTTGTTTTCAATGTTTTTTTGAGATACACTGTCAATATCAGTTTGGTTTATTGAGTATACTTTATTTTCAGCGGTCTTAATTTTAAGTGTTTTTCCTGAAATGTTTTCAATCACCTCGCCTCTTAAAATAGAACCGTCTTTCAGATAAAATACTTTTTGAGTTTGCTCTTGTGCTGCTGTAATTTGCGCAATAAACATTGCAAGGGTAAGTAAAAGCGTAATTCGCATAGTTCAATTTTTTTTAATCGTTGCTTTTCTGATTGACAAAGATAAACTTTGATTAATAAGGTGCAAGTAATTGTTAAAAAAGCTTTATTCCTGCTTTATCCGTTAACTACCTCATAAAAAAAATATTCTCCTATTGCAGCAAATTGTAAACAATCGTTTGCATGACCTGTTTTTATGGAAAACAGTGTGAATTATGAACTATACAGAAATTTTCAACAAGTTATGGGACGCTTACGCCGAACAGAATAAATCGGCAAAGCGCGTAAAGGAACTATTTGAAAGCAAAGGCGAAACAGTAATCAATGATCATGTCGCTTTCAGAACTTACAACGACCCACGTGTAAACATAGAAAAACTGGCACGCATTTTCAAGGATGCCGGCTATGTAGAAAAAGGCTCCTATGATTTTGAGGCCAAAAAATTGAAAGCCAAACACTATGAATTGCCTGGAGTTGAAGATGCACCCCGTGTTTTCATCAGCGAGTTGCTCCTCGAAGAATTCAGTCCCGAATTGCAGAATACTGTAAAAAAGGCCTTAGACAGTGCTGATCAGGAAGAGCTGGATGCCAAAGAATTGGTGTTTAAAGGCCGTCCATGGAACCCGGTATCCTACAAAACCTATGAAAAATTAAGAGCGGAATCAGAATATGCAGCCTGGGTTTATGTGTATGGGTACAGGGCCAATCACTTCACAGTAAGTGTAGATTACTTGAAAAGCATTGTTGATATAGAAGATGTGAATCAGTTACTCAAAGACAATGGTTTTAAACTCAATAGTTCAGGTGGCGAAGTGAAAGGTACCAAAGAACAATTGTTAAAACAGTCCAGTATCATGGCAGACATCATCCCTGTGCAGTTTGAAGAGGGTGAGTATCAGATTCCGGCCTGCTACTATGAGTTTGCTCAACGCTTCGAAGACGAAAATGGCGAGCGGTACTCCGGCTTTATAGCCAAATCGGCCGATAAAATTTTTGAATCGACAAATTATTACAAAAAGTAAAAGAAATTTCAGCGATCCATCAAAACACAAGCAGCAAGCAGTAATGAATTTTTTTTCGTTACTTGCATTGTTGTTTTTTTATTTAAAGTGATATTATGGAGGTGAAAACAATAAATCAACAATTACTTACCGATGTACTCAACGGTTTGACTCACAGGCCTAAATACCTTGAAAGTAAGTATTTTTATGATGATGAAGGCAGCAGGATTTTTCAGCAAATAATGCAAATGCCGGAGTATTATCTGACCAACTCTGAATATGATATTTTTGATCGCAAACCAGAAGAAATTCTGCAGTGGTTTTCCTTCGGTAACAACCCTGTAGATATTATTGAACTGGGTGCCGGAGATGGCTTCAAGACGCGGGTTCTACTCAGGCATTTCATGAACAAGGAGGCAGATATGCGATATATGCCCGTTGACATAAGCGAAGAAGCTAATCGAAGACTATTGGCAGCTGCCCAAAAAGAGTTGCCCGGCTTATACATTAAACCCTACACCGGTGATTTTTTTGATGTCTTACCTCAAATTCAGATGATCGATAATCGTCGTAAGGTTTTTATGTTCCTGGGGTCAAGCATTGGCAACTTTGATCAACAGGACGCCGTTCGATTCTTTAAGCATATTGGGCAATTTATGAACAAAGAGGATTTGCTTTTTACAGGTTTCGACATGAAAAAAGACCCTGCCATAGTTCTACCCGCTTATGATGACCCGCATGGGTACACGGCAGCATTTAATCTGAATTTGCTCAAACGCATAAACCGGGAACTCGATGCCGATTTTGATGTAAGTGCCTTTAAGCATTATGCTACCTACAACCCGGTATCAGGGGAGGCCAAAAGTTACCTGATAAGTAAAAAAACTCAAAAAGTCAGTATTGGGGTAACAGATCAAACCATACATTTTGATAACTGGGAGCCCATTTTTATGGAAGTATCTCAAAAATATGATGAGGATATGATCCGGAAATTAGCGAATGATAGTCATTTCTCTCTGTTACATAATGTTGCCGATGAAAAACATTATTTTATGAACAGTTTATGGAGAAAAAACATTATTTAAAATAATTATAAATTACTAATTGACATCTTCATAACAAAAATATAATCAGCTTCTTTAATTTACGATGTTTTTAAATATGTCTGTCAAGAATCAAAAGTAGCTTAAAAACGTATATTTATAGGCCAACTTAAAAAACCGATTTATGCGTAATTTTTTTCTAATTAGTTTGGCTTTTGCTTTCATTTCCTTTTCCATGCAAGCTCAAGCTCCCGCCGATTATTATAGTACTGCCACCGGCACAGGCTACACCTTAAAAACACAGTTGCATAACATTATAGATGGACACTCATCACAAACCTATGATGCATTGTGGACTCATTTCCAGACTATTGAGGTAGACAACTACTATGAAAACGATGGAAGTCCGCTCGATGTGTATTCGGAAAATCCAAACGGAGCAGATCCATATAACTGGACTTTTGTGAGCGACCAATGTGGAAATTATTCAGGCGAGGGAAGTTGCTACAATCGTGAGCACAGCTTTCCCAAAAGCTGGTTCAATGATGGCTCACCAATGTATACCGACATGTATCATCTCTACTTAACAGACGGGTATGTGAATGGTCAACGGGGAAATTACCCATTTGGTGAGACAGATAATCCAACCTGGACATCCCAAAATGGGTCCAAAAAAGGCCCATCCGCTTATCCGGGCTATTCTGGTACAGTTTTCGAACCCATAGATGAGTTTAAAGGCGACTTTGCCCGCACCTATTTCTACATGGCCACCCGTTATGAGGATGTGCTGACGAGCTGGAGTAGCCCAATGTTGAATGGAACAACCGATCAGGTATATACGGATTGGGCTTTAAATATGCTTTTGGAGTGGCATGCCAATGACCCTGTTTCACAAAAAGAAATCGATCGTAACAATGGTGTTTATGAGATACAGGGAAACCGCAACCCGTTTATTGATAATCCGGAATGGGTGAATGAAATTTGGGGCGGTGGAACTATTAACCCTGAACCCGATAATCAGGCTACTTCATTTTCTGCGGTAGCTTCAAGTTATTCAACAGTGGAGATCAACTGGACAGATGCCACAGGTACGAACCTGCCCGATGGTTATCTCATAAAAGCTAATACCTCAGGTACTTTTACGGCGCCTGTCGATGGCACCGACCCTGTTGAAGATAATGACCTATCAGACAATATTGCCCTTATAAAAGTGGCCTATGGTAATGAAAATCATGTTTTCAATGCCTTAACCGGAGAAACTTCGTATTATTTTAAAGCCTGGGCATTTAGCAATTATGGAGACAATATTGATTACAAATTAGATGGAGTAGTGCCCACAGATAATGCTACCACACCGGTGGCACCTGTGCCAATTTTAACAGATGATTTTGAAACAGATCTGACGCAATGGACTGTATTGAATGATACTGATCCTGATGCTGAGGCTGTTGTAACTAATTCATGGGGAGGGGCAGAGTCTACCAGTAATGCATTGCTCTTTGATGCACCAAACCCTTCATCTATCTCTTATTTTACTTCTCTTATTGAACATACGTTTGAACAAACATCGGACATTTCGCTCAATTTGTGGTACTATTTTGAAGATTACCGTGGTGGTGAAATTGGCATTTATGTAAATAATATACAATATTATTCAATTGCCACAGAAGGTGGTGGAGACATAGCAATAACAGAAAGCGATACAGATACCTGGAAATATCTGGAGCTTGATTTAGCAGACTATACCTCTACAACCGGAGACTACACAATTAGAATTGAAGGAATAGCAAAATGCTCAGATACCTGGAAAGACCGTGTTGGGATTGATCAAATAGAGGTTTATGGTACCGAAACAGGTACAGGCATTAATATTTATGATAATCAAAAGCTCAGCGTGTATCCAAATCCAGCTACCGCAGAAATCAATGTTGTTTTAAAGGGATTAAACACCATAGCATTATTTGATGTGCAAGGGCATAAAGTTGCTGAGAAAGAAATAGAAGATCGCGGAGCTTTTCAAACGACTCATCTGCCCGCAGGCGTTTATTTTCTTCGCATACAAGGCAAAACGGATGTACGAAAAGTGCTGATATATTAGAAACTTAAAATTTATTTATTCATTATGGTCTACAACTAAAACCAGCGAGTTATGAGGAAAATTGTATTTATACTAGCTCTATCTATTGTTTTTTTGGGAATTCAGGCCCAAATACCAGCAGGATATTATGATGCTGCAACCGGAACAGGGTATACTTTAAAAACACAATTGCACGATATCATTGATGCCCATAGCGCGCAAACCTACGAAGACTTGTGGACCCATTTTCAGATTACCGATGTGGATAACTATTACGAAAATGATGGCAGTCCGTTAGATATGTATTCTGAGAATCCAACAGGTTCTGATCCTTATAATTGGGTTTTCGTAACTGACCAGTGTGGTGATTATTCAGGAGAGGGCAGTTGCTACAACCGCGAGCACAGTTTTCCCAAAAGCTGGTTTAACGATGCGGACCCGATGTATACCGATTTATTTCACATTTATTTAACCGATGGTTATGTGAATAACATGCGGGGAAATTATCCTTTTGGCGAGGTTGATGCACCAGACTGGATTTCGCAGAATGGCTCAGAAAGAGGTCCGAATGTTTACCCGGGGTATGCAGGAACAGTCTTCGAACCCATTGATACCTTTAAAGGCGATTTTGCCCGCGCTTATTTTTACATGGCTACACGTTATGAAGATGTTGTTTCAGGATGGCCCGGCTCAGATATGTTAAACGGTACAGGCGATCAGGTTTTTGAAGACTGGGCGCTGAATATGCTCATGGAATGGCATACCAATGATCCGGTATCACAAACAGAAATAGACAGGAACGATGCTGTATACGGAATACAGGGAAATCGAAATCCATTTATAGATAACCCCGATTGGGTATACGAAATTTGGGGTGATGGAACTTCCGATCCTGAGCCAGACAGCCAGCCAACCAATTTTGCCGCCATGGAAAACGGCAGCGATCAAATTGACCTATCATGGACCGATGCTACAGGCACAAATTTACCCGATGGCTATCTTATAAAAGCTAATACATCAGGCACTTTTACTGCACCTGTTGATGGTACTGACCCGACACTTGACAGCGACCTGTCTGATGGGGAGGCTGTTGTGAAAGCTGGCTATGGTTCGCAAAACTATGCTTTTACAGGGCTTCTAGGCGAAACGACTTATCATTTTAGTATTTGGTCTTATGCCAACAGCGGTACAAGCATTGATTTTCTGACGACCGGTGCCCAAATTATATCTGCAACTACAGAAGCTGGTGGCACCGGAGGAACAACCGTTTGTGAAGATTTCGACGACCAAAGCGGGAACCAGTATCTAAGCTCATTTACCACCGATGATTTTGGTGCATGGACAGCAAGCGATGCTGGTAATTTTGATTTGGGAACACCAAACAATGGTGCTGCCTGCGTGGCCATTAATGATGACACGCCCGGAGCGCATATTACAACGCCGGCATTCAATACAGTGGGGACTGTAAGTTTTTGGTATTATCAGCGAAGTGGTGATGCCAACGACCAGTTTGAATTGCAGGTGTCTGAAGATGGAGGAGCTTTTACAACAGTTACCACACAACCGTATAATGTAGGTGAAACGTACACTGAATTTACATACGACGTAAATTCTTCAAGCAGTAATGTAAAAATAAGAGTACTTAACGATAATATGGCGGCACATTTAATCATCGATGATTTTTGTGTGACTGATTATGGCGGAACACCCGAAATTAAGCCGGAACCGACTAACCATGCAGCAAATTTTAGGCGCGAGCGCTCCGTAAATCTCAGTTGGGCCAACAGCGAAACGCCCGATTATTACATGATTAAAATGAACACAACCGGCTGTGGAGATTTTACCGCACCCATAGACGAAACAACTTATACCGAAAGCAATACATTGAAAATAATTAATGGGACATCAACAAATTACAATTGGTCTAACCTGCCAGCAGATGACACCTATTACTTTATAATTATTCCGTTTAACGGAAGCAGTGGAAGCGAAAACTATAAAACCGACGGCAGCATTCCATGCCTGCAAAAGAACCTTTAGTGCTCGCATTTCCCCACTTTTACTGAATAAACCAACTAAAAACACAGGGAACATGAGACAATTGTATCTTTTTGTAACCTTATTTTTCATTACATTGATTGCCGGTGCGCAGGTGCCGGCTACTTATTACGATGGAATTTCCGGCACCGGATATACATTGAAAACCAATTTGCATAATTTGATAGATGGGCATAATTCCCAAAGTTACGATGCATTGTGGACCCACATGCAATCCACAGATAATGATGGTGTTTATGAAAATGATGGTACGGTGCTCGATATGTACTCGGAGAACCCTACGGGCCCTGATCCCTATAACTTTACCTGGGTTTCGGATCAATGCGGAAATTATTCAGGCGAAGGCAGTTGCTACAATCGTGAACACAGTTTCCCGAAAAGCTGGTTTAACGATGGTTATCCTATGTATACTGATTTATTTCATTTATACCCGACAGATGGCTATGTGAACGGACAGCGGGGAAACTACCCTTTTGGCGAAGTAGGTACAGCCTCATGGACTTCGCAGAATGGCTCGAAAAAAGGTTCTTGTGCGCATGCCAACTATGCAGGTACGGTTTTCGAGCCCATTGATGAATTTAAGGGAGATTTTGCACGTACCTATTTTTACATGGCAACACGGTATGAAGATGTAATTACAGGTTGGAGTAGTGATATCTTGGATGGATCGGCCGATAAAGTATATGTCGACTGGTATCTTGAAACTATGATTGAATGGCACCAAAACGATCCTGTTTCTCAAAAAGAAATTGACCGGAACAATGCGGTATACGATATTCAGGGCAATGCCAACCCGTTTATTGACCATCCGGATTGGGTTACCGAAATTTGGGGCGGAGGCACAATTGACCCAGAACCGGATAATTACCCAACAGCTTTTTCAGCAACTGCCAGTGCATACGACCAGATAGATTTGAGTTGGACAGATGCCACAGGAACCGATTTGCCCGACGGGTATTTAATTAAAGTTAATACCATAGGTAGTTTTACGGCACCTTCCGATGGAACAGACCCTGCCGAAGATTCCGACCTTTCAGACGGAGCCGCAGTGGTAAAAGTAAATCACGGAATAGGAAGTCATACTTTTACCGGCTTAAACGGTGAAACTACTTACTATTTCAAAGTTTGGTCTTATACCAATTATGGTACAAATATTGATTTTAAAACCGACGGAACACCCCCGACTGATAATGCAACAACACTTGCTGCACCCTCTACAATTTATTCCGGCAGCTTTGAAATTGATGCAGAAGGATGGACTTTTTACGATGGTAATGCCGGCGGCGCTGACTGGGAAAGAACAACCGATGGAGCCCCAAATAGCACGTATAGTCCCGGTGATTTAGGAAATGATGGTTCCTTTTATATGTGGGTATATGGTTATAATTCAGATGCAGATGATTGGTTAATCACAAATGCATTTGACCTGTCATCTTATACGAATTGCACAATGAATTTTTATTCATGGGTTCGAAATACAGGAACCGATATTGTAATGAAAGTATCTACAGATTATACAGGTTCAGGAGACCCTTCTGCAAACGGAACATGGACTGATTTATCACCAACTTTACCTGCTTCTGTTGAGGCGTGGACTTCATCAGGTAGTGTTGATTTGAGTGCTTATGATGGTGAAAGTTCAGTTTATATTGCCTTTTATTATGGTGGAACAGATGTTGATAGAAACTGGGCCATCGATGATTACGAAGTAACAGGCTATGCCGCAGGTCCGGCTTTATCTGTATCCCCGTCTTCATTAACAGGTTTTACTTATGAGGAGAGTTCAGGTCCGTCAACAGTTCAGTCTTTTATGCTTTCAGGTAGTGATTTGGATGGAACGGATGTTACATTAACCCCGCCAACGAACTATGAGATTTCTACTTCTGATTTTGCAGCCACAAACCCAATAACATTAAGTAGTTATTATGGTTCCGAAACAACCATTTATGTACGCCTGAAAGCGGGTTTGTCAGCAGGGACATACAACAGCGAAAATATATCAATCTCCGGAGGAGGGGATGCAGAAGGTGTAAGTGTTTCGTGCAGCGGTGAGGTAACTCCGCCACCCGACCCCGAACCCGCCAATCAACCCACAGCCTTCACAGCCACAGCCAACGGTTCCGACCAAATTGACCTGGGCTGGACCGATGCCGACCCCGGTTCACAGGTGCCGGCCGGTTATTTAATCAAAGCCAATGAAAGCGGTACTTTTTCAGACCCTTCAGACGGCACCGACCCCGCTGAAGATACAGATTTAAGCGATGGCAGTGCAGTCGTAAAAGTTGCCCACGCTAGCGGTGCCAGTTATTCGTTTACCGGGCTTTCTGCCGAAACGCAATACTACTTCAAAATATGGTCGTACACCAATTCCGGTTCAGATATTAATTTTAAAATTGATGGAACGCCGCCTACGGCTAATGCGACAACTGATGCGGCAGCAACTTCAATGTGTGAGGTTTTTAACAGCGGTTTAGCAGGTTCTTACACTACGGGTACTCAAACTTTATCTACTGGTGATTGGTATACTGTTGCAGTATATGCAGAGGATGCAATTGCCTCTAATGGAGGAACCGGTTCTGCTGCAAGACTTAATGATGATACACCCAATGCAAGTTTAAGAACTCCATCTTTGAATTCTGTTGGTACTGTTACATTTTGGTATCGTGAATTGAATTCTGGCGGTGGTACTTTTGTTTTGCAAAAAAGCTATGATAATTCTGTTTGGACTGATGTCACAAGTCAAGTATATAGTGGAACTACTTTTACAGAATTTTCTTATGACGTGAATGATGGGGTAAATCCTGTATACATTAGAATTCTTAATGATAATCAGGCAGGTCATTTGATAATTGATGACTTTTGCTGGACTTCCTATTCAACCCCTTCCAACGACTCCGACTCCGATGTCTCCGCCGGAGCAGGGTCCGAACCCGCCACCATTGCCTCAACCGTTGACGCGGCCGGCGAAGAAATTGCCGTGCTCGACTTTACCTTTACTGATGCAGGAAGTGGTGACGAATTGGCTACCATTATCGACGAAATTCAAATCACACAGGGCAGCGCCAACGATGTGGCCGACTGGACCAATGCCATTGCAGGAGCTTATCTGAATGGAAATGATGTGACGGATTTAGCCGGAACTGTTAATGCGACCAACATTACTTTTGCCAGCAACGATATGATTTCCATTACCGACGGTACAAGTGAAACCTACACACTCAAAATTTACCTGAAAACCGATTTGAGCGGCATAACCGACAACAATAACCTGGAATTTGCCCTGAATTATACGAACATTACAGCCGATGCATCCGGCTCCTCGTTTGGCTCCGGCGCGCCGGAGAGTGGCGATACCAACGTGGCTATTGATATTACAGCCACTGAAATACGTTTTGTTGCACAGCCGGTAACTTCTGTGGTTGATCAGATAATGTGGCAAAATCCAGATGTAAAAGTTACGGATGTCAATGGAAATGTTGATGTGGATTATGCTGATGCCATTGCTGTTACTTCAAACGGCACTATGACAGGGGATCCTGTGTCAGGGGCATGGGCAGGTAATGTAGCTACATTTAGTGGTATAACCCATGAAGCAACCGGAAAAGGCCTAACACTCACGGCATCATCGGGTGTATTAACAGATGGAACAAGCGACCCGTTTGATGTAAACAAATACTGCACAGAATTAATGATTTCAGAGTATCTTGAAGGTGATTTAAAAAACAAAGCCATTGAATTATTTAATGGAACCGGAGCAGCAATAGATCTTTCATTATATGAGTTACGTCAGGACAATAATCATGATGGTACTTTTGAACGCACTTTAAGTCTTACAGGTAGTTTGGCTCATGGTAAAGTTTATTTGATTGCCCACCAGGACGGCGCCGATCTAATTGCCAGTGTTGGAGAAAGTAATATTGATTTATTATCAGGTAATACTACCATAGAATTTAATGGAGATGACCCTGTTGGGCTTTTTAAAGATGATGGGGTTAAAGCTTTTAACTTAATAGATGTAGTTAGTGATGCGTCGGGTAATTATCAGGATGTTAACCTGAGGCGAAAATCTAATGTTTTTGAACCCAACACTACCTTTACGTTAGATGAATGGACAGCGGAAGCCTTTAACTATACGCCACTTGGAACAACAGAAAATCCACTCCCCGTTACCTGGTGCGGTGTGTCAGCCAAACCTACAGACAAAGGCGTTGCCATTAATTGGAGTACCGCTTCGGAGGTGAATAACGACTATTTCACCGTGGAGTTTTCAACCGACAATCGTCACTTCAATCAGGTGGGTCGGGCAGGAGGTGCAGGAAACACAAATACAGTAAAAAATTATAGCTATTTGCATAAAACTCCGGTATCTGGGGTGAATTACTATCGTATTAAGCAAGTCGATTTCGATGGTGCTATTGATTATAGTAAAATTGTTTCTGCCAATTGGAATGGTATGGAACTAAATGAATTGAGCATTGAGTATGTTCATTGGTCTACAAATGAACATAAAGCGATGATTCATTTTATTCCCGGTAAATTTGTCGAAATTTCCATTTATAACATAACAGGCAAACAGGTTTACAAAGAAACAGTAAAAGTTGCATCAGCTTATTATATACACAGTATCAATAAGAGCAATTTGCAGGATGGTATCTACATTATGCGTGTCAGATCTGGCGAAAATATAGCCCAGCAAAAATTTGTGGTAAGCGGTTTCTAAAAATATTGGTTTACCAGGTTTTTATTTGATAGAGGCTGCCGCTACGGGTCAATTTGCCTGCGCGTACCTCCAAACCTTCTCGATTTAACATTGGGCTCTAAAGGAGGAATCGCCAACGCACGGGTGGTGAAGCTACTTTACCTGAAAACACTTCCGAACGGTATATAATTCTGTCACTACCTGCATTATACCATCCAAAAGTATTGGGGAGGCGAGGTCTCGGAATGAAGAGGATTATTGACCTTTTTAGACTTCATCTGTTTTTTTAACTTATAATTAACTCTACCTCAATCTACTGGTAGTAATAGCTTGTAGGGAGATGGCTGTTTTATGTGATAAAAATATGTAACGAAGTTCAATTATTGGCGTCATATTAATGAAACCCTTTTCAAAACCCGATTCTCTTGATCTTTGAACCGTTAAATCCTTAAAGCCATGAAAAACCTTTTTTTAGTTTTATCTGTCGTTATGGTGCTCTTTGCAGCAACCGGCTCCGCACAAGCCAATAATATTCCACCCACAAACAAAGCGGATGAATTGGCTTATATTAAAAACCTGATCGATAAAAATATCGATTATCCGTACATGTGTGATCAATTTGAATGTGGATTGGTAAAAGCACAATTTATCATTAATCGCGATCAAACGATCGACGTGGTGGCCATTAACGGTGAACCTGAACTGACTACTTATGTCAAAAACCAATTAAAACAGGTCTCAGTAGCCTATCCCAGACTCATTGGCCGGCAATTTATTTGCAAGTTCGATTTTCGAAGTGCTTAATTGAGCGAAATCCAAAATTCAATTCACGAGGTCAGCTAATAAAACCCCGTTGCAAAATAAATTGTCTGGGATTATGTTTGCTGACCTTGTTGTTTTACATCCGGGATAACCTTAGCCCGATTCTTGAAAAATGGAAATCTTGTAAGTGTTTATATTCAATCAACTATTTATACCTGTTGATGTGTTTTTATTGAACAAATCAACAGGTAGACAGCTTCTGTTATTTATAAATCATTCCAACTTACCTTCTTTATTAGTTTTAGCTGCAATAATATAAAAGTGTATTCTATGATACCTCACATTTTTTTATTAATTTTTGGCGAACGTTTTCTTAAAAGCGCTTAATGATAAAAAAATTAAATGTTTGCTATTGAGTGTTTTGTGTGTCTTGTAATAAATTTTGGCCTGATTTCTGATTATATTTAAAAGCCTCTTAAACCTATAAAAACCTATAAAAACCTATAAAAACCAATAATAAAACCACTTTTAAAACCACTTTTAAATCCACAAATACGATGAAAAAGAAAGTACTCGTTGTAGACGATTTTGAAAATACACGCTGGATTGTTCAACAAATTCTTCAGAAAGAAGAAGAACTTGAGGTGCTTAGTGCGGCCAATGGCAAAGAGGCTTTGCAACACTTCGAATCCACCCACATCGATTTGCTTGTTACAGATTTAAATATGCCCGAGATGGATGGTATAGAACTGGTTAAAGCTGTAAGGGCTAAAGATCGTTACAAGTTTATACCAATTATTATGCTAACTACAGAGCGCAATCCTGAAAAAAAGCAGAAGGCCCTGGATATTAAAGTAACCACCTGGATACAGAAGCCTTTTGAGCAAGGTCAGTTCAGAAAAATAATACGTAAAGCACTGAGGCTTAAATAATGGAAAACTATCAGGCCAGATTTAGTCACGAAGTTCTAGAGTTACTGGAAGGGCTCGAAGGAAGTCTTATTCAGCTTGAGAAAAACCCTCAGGATGGAGAGTCGATTGCTGAGCTTTTCAGGGTAATGCATACCATAAAAGGTACTGCCTCCATGTTTGGTTTTGCCAATATGGGAAAACTTACCCATGATGTAGAAGATTTATTCCAAATAGTACGTTCGGGAGATCTGGCTGTTGATGAGCAGATTATCAAAATAAGCTTTGATACGGTAGATGCATTGCGTGCTATGCTTGATACAAGAGATCAACTTGCGGGCGATTTACAAACCAAATATAATGATATTCTTACCAACGTAGCACAAATACTTGATTCATATAGCTCTGATGCCCCCGAAACACAAGAAAAATCAACAATTGAACCGGGTAATGCAAATCAGATGTTTTATGTACGTTATCAGCCAGATAGCGATGTATTGGAACGCGGCATTGATCCTTTAGGTGTGTTTGATGAGTTCGAAGATGAAGGTCAATTTCTCGCTTTTCTCGATTTAACCTTAGTGCCTTCGATCGAGGCTTTTGATACGGAAAAAACATTTTTAGCATGGGATATTTTTTGTACTGGCTTAAATGATCAGGAGACACTGGAGGATATTTTCATGTTCTTTCTCAGTCATGAATATACAATTGTTCCATTTAAAGGTAATGAACTTAAAAAACAAGACCAGTTTAAAGATATTCTGACACGCCTTGAATATTACAAGATGGACGAATCCGATTTATTTCTCCAGCTCGACCATTTATGTAATGGATGTTTTACAGGTAAAAAAGATGCAGCAAATAGAACCACAGCAGATAATAACCTTAAAGAACAAACAGAAGAAAAAGTACAGCAGGTAAAGGAAATGATTAGGGTAGATGCTGGTCGACTGGATGAACTCATTAATCTGGTAAGCGACCTGGTAACGCTTAATAGTCAGTTGGAGTTAAGAGCAAAATCGTTGGGCGATGACCAATTGCAAAAGCAGGTATTGAATCTGAGTAAGTTGTCTAAAAACTTTCGCGATAACGCGTTAAACCTGAGATTGGTGCCCGTGGAGAGCCTCACTATCAAGATGCAACGTATGGTACGGGACCTGGCGAATAATTTGGGTAAAAAAATCGATTTTATTACAGAAGGCACCAATACAGAACTCGACAAAAATATCATCAGCCGGCTCGAAGGTCCGGTACTTCATATCATCAGAAACTGTCTCGATCATGCCATTGAAATGCCGGAGGAACGCCTCAAACAAAACAAACCCGAAAATGGCATCGTGCGTTTTATTGCCTTTTATTCAGGAGCCAATGTCTTTATTCAGATACAGGATGATGGGCGTGGTATTGACCCGGCTAAGGTAAGGCAAAAAGCCATAGACAAAGGAATGATAGCTGCCGACGAGCAAATATCAGATGAGCAGGCCTATAACTTCATTTTTGAACCGGGCTTTACTACAGCAACAGAGATTTCTGACGTTTCAGGGCGCGGTGTAGGCCTCGACAGCGTTAGAAAGCAAATTGCAGAAATGCGCGGACAGATTGATGTGGAATCTGAAATAGATTTAGGCACCAGTTTTACCATAAAATTGCCATTAACCCTGTCTATTATTGATACACTCATGACAAAAGTCGGCAAGCAAACATTGCTTGTACCTATGGAGTACGTGGTAAAAACAATGTTTGTAACCAATGTGGACAAACCAAACATTGCCTATGAAGATTCCATAATTCCCCTGATAAACATGAATAAATTGATGGATGAACCCTTACCTGAACGTAAAATGAGGGCCATCATAATAAGACATTACAACAAGCGGTATGCAATAGCGGTGGATCAAATTCTGCGCGACTACCAGGCTGTTGTGAAACCGTTGGGAGCCTACAACCGCCACCATCCCTTTTTCTCAGGTTCCAGCATAATGGGAGATGGCAGTTTGGCTGTAATACTCGATATTAACCGTTTAATAAAACACCAAAAGCAAAATAATTCATAAGCATTATGACAGAAAATTCTGAACATAAATCTATACTGCATTTTCAGCTTGGCAATGAGACACTCGGTGTGAGCGTGTCGAATGTGTTGGAAGTGCTGCGAAATAACGGATTGACCCCAATTCCGCGGTCAGCCGATTTTGTGCGTGGTATTGTACAATTCCGTGGTGAGATTATTACCGTAATCGACTTTTCCGAGAAACTTAACTTGCATGAAAATGAACCAACAAGTGGAAAAGTTATTATTGTATTTCAAATCAATACAGATGACCACGAATTTAAGGTTGGAATTTTGGCTGACGATGTTAAGGCAGTGGAAGAACTACAGCAAACAGATATTAAAACAGTAGACGAGATTACACACTATTACAATCCAGAATACCTTGAAGGAGTTGTGAAACTGAACGAAGAATTTGTAATTGTATTGAACGTCAATAAAATATTCTCTGATAAAGAGATAGATCTAATAAAAACAACAGCAAAAAACGAAAAAAAATAATATTATGAGTGATTTAATGGTTTTAGGCTTAACTTCATTGGGCGGTATCGTAATAATGGGAACCGTGCTGTTCATAATTTTCCGGAAATCAATATCCTTTATAGTGGGCTTATTGGTTTTGTTATCATCACTCGGTACACTTGTTTTGGCAAGTATCGATTTAAGCGACAATGTGTTTGTAGACAAATTGCTCGGAATACTAATTCTGGTTACCATTATGTCTGCTCTGCTATTAGCTTTTGATCGCAATGTAGGCCGGCACCTGAGGATGCTTACACACAAGATTAACCAGATTTCACATGGCGATTTATCCGTAGATTTTGATCAGGACTTGACCAGGAAAAATAATGAAATCGGTGAAATTGTAAGCTCAATGACCAGAATGATAGCTACTTTGAGAGAGAGTGCAGAGGTAGCCAAAAATGTCGCTGATGGGCAGTTATATGTAGAAATAAAAGCGGATAGAAAAGGTGATTTGGATAATGCCTTACGCAATATGATTAATAACTTAAAACGTATTGCCGTGGAAATAAAATCAGCTTCAGCACAGGTAGAGCAAGGCAGTGAGCAAGTTAGTGAATCGGCCCAGAGCATATCGTCAGGTGCAAGCGAACAGGCGGCTTCTTCAGAAGAAGTAGCAACTTCAATGGAGGAAATGTCGACCAATATTCAGCAAAACACAGAACATGCCACAGAGGCTGAAAAAGTGGCCGAAACCGTAGCCAAAGATATCGAGAGCGTTAGCAATTCTTTTACCGAAAGTGCTAAGGCTATGCAACAGATTAAAGAAAGAATTGAAAATATTAAGGATATTGCAGAACGCACAGACTTGCTGGCCATTAATGCGGCTATAGAAGCAGCCCGGGCAGGAGAGTACGGTAAAGGTTTTGCAGTGGTGGCCGGCGAGATTCGGGAATTGGCAGAAAATAGCCAGAAAACTTCAGAGCTTATATCCAATGTAGCCATGAAAAGTCTTGACCAGTTTAACGATTCCGAAGAGAAACTATACAAGGTAATTCCGGAAATTAACAAAACGGCTACACTTGTGAAAGAAATATCAGCAGCGAGTGGTGAACAAAATAGTGGTGTTTCAGAAATCAACCAGGCACTGCAGCAACTTTCTTCTGTTACACAAAGCAACTCTGCCTTAGCCGAACAAATGGCTTCAAGCGCCGAAGAGCTTTCATCGCAAAGCGTGAGCCTTAATGATGCCATTGGGTTCTTAAAAACTACCCGTGAAGAATTTGACTTATCACAACGGGAAGAACTGCAAAAAGAATTTGAGCGGTTAAAGCAGGTGTTAACCAATGAACCTCAGTCCACCAAAAAATCAAAATCAGTGCAGGCAACTTTTAATACAAAAGATGATGAAGAGAATCAAGGCCAGAATAAAAAAGGTGGTGTAAACCTTAATCTGGACGATGAAGATTTTGAAGGTTACCAAAAATCATAAACTGAAATTAATAAACCAAAAGCCGTGATAATTTTTATTTATCACGGCTTTTTGTTTAAATATTTCACTCAAACCATTCTTTCATCATTTTAAGGGTTTTGCGTGCTTGTATTTGAAAGGGAACAATGACCCATAAATAGGCACCCAAAGCAATCCATAAACCTATTTTTACTACCTCCTCGTATTGGCGTGTTTCCCAGAAATTAGCCAACAGGAGGCCAAAAGCTAAAATTAATAATGGTATTATTACACGCAAATGCGGGTTTGCCATGGTCAGGGTTATCCGGCTTTTATCTTTGTTTTCAGTGACGAATCCGCGTATATGAACCGGTGAAATATTCCAATAGGGTACTACGGGTCTCACAGCAAAATGGTCTTCTTTTATCTTTCCCCATAAGGCTTTATTAAAAGACTTGCCCCAATAAAAGGCAGGGCTTTTATTCTCTGTATGTTTTGATAAAAGTTCGTTTACTTCTTCCTTTGAAAGTTTTGTATCTATCTGTGTGTGAATCAATGGCCAAAATTTCATAAGTCCTCCTTTATTACTTATAACAGGTTAAAAAGGCTCTGGTTCAACGAATCCCTGTTTTTTTATCAGCATATTTTATGCTTCTTGCACTACTAATCATGATTTTCAATCGTTTGCATATTTTTAAACGTACGAAATCTCACATATAGAATTAATTATCGCAGGAATTAATTAATTTTACACACCTAAAACTATAAAATCGTAATTATGACAAAAATATTTGATGCAGTAAAGCCAGGCGTGCTTTTCGGAAAAGATGTAACACGGGTATTGGAGATAGCCAAAAAAGAAAAATTTGCCATCCCGGCGGTGAATGTTGTAGGAACAAACTCTATTAATGCAGTATTGGAAGCTGCAAAAACTGTAAACTCACCAGTTATTATACAATTTTCGAATGGCGGAGCTTCATTTTATGCCGGTAAAGGAATAGATTTGCCCGGGCAGGAAGCTGCTGTTGCAGGTGCTGTAGCAGGTGCTTTGCATGTCAACCATATGGCCGAACTTTACGGCGTACCCGTAATATTACATACTGACCACGCAGCCAAAAAGCTGTTACCCTGGATTGATGGTTTACTTGATGCCTCAGAAGCACAATTTGAAGCTACAGGCAAACCACTTTTTTCTTCTCACATGCTCGATCTCTCAGAAGAACCGCTTGAAGAAAATATTGCCACTTGTGCTAAGTATCTGGAGCGGATGGATACAATGGGAATGACACTCGAAATCGAACTGGGTGTTACCGGTGGTGAAGAAGATGGAGTTGACAATACGAATATAGATTCTTCGGCGCTCTACACGCAGCCTGAAGAAGTCTATTATGCCTATAAAGAACTGAATAAGGTTTCTTCTAATTTTACCATTGCCGCATCGTTTGGTAACGTGCATGGTGTATACAAGCCGGGAAATGTAAAATTGACACCAAAAATACTGGATAACTCTCAACAATACATTCAGGAAAAAGAGGGTACCGAAGGTAAACCTGTCAATTTTGTATTCCATGGAGGTTCGGGTTCTTCTTTGGAAGAAATACGGGAAGCCATCGATTATGGTGTAATAAAAATGAACATCGATACCGATACCCAGTGGGCAGCCTGGAACGGTGTAAGGGAATATGAAGCTAAAAATCATGATTATTTGCAAGCTCAAATTGGTAATCCCGAAGGAGCGGATAAACCCAATAAGAAATATTACGATCCGAGAAAATGGTTGCGCGAGCTCGAAAAATCAATGGTGGAGCGCCTGAAACAAGCATTCTCTGATTTGAATTGTATCGACAGAAACTAAGCATATATTCTAAAACAAAAAAAGGCTGTTTAATTATTTCAAACAGCCTTTTTTTACTTTAAATCTTTTATTGATTCCCTAATATAAGCGGCATGCCACCTTCTCCACTACCAATACCACAACCTTACTGTTTGGTGATTCTGATAATTTTACGGTGGCTTCTATTCCACGCATGCGGAGGAGGCTTCTGGTCAAACTTGCGTTGATAATTTTGTTTGCGCGTGACTCTCCTTCGGCTTCAATGCGTTTCCTTTCTGCTTCACTTTTTTCTTTTTCGAGCTTAAACTTATATGCTAAAGCTTCCTGCTCTTGCGTAAGCTTATTTTCAATGGCCAATTTAATATCTTTAGGCAATTGAATGGAGCGGATTAAAAGAGCTCGCATATCTATAAAATTGTTACTTAGTTTTTTACCGGCTTCATCAATGATAGTTTGTTTAACTTCTGATCGTTTAGTAGAGTAGATTTCCTCTGCTGTATACCGCCCTGCAACCTGTCTTACAGTACTCCGTATTTCGGGTATTATCAGTTGATTTATGTAATCTAATCCAAATTGGCGGTGCAAATAAGGTATTTTTTTGTATATGGGATTATAACGCACTGAAACATCTATATTCACAGAAAGGCCGTTTTTGTCCAGCACATCCATAGGTTCCTCTGATGATTGCTCTTTTACATTGTATGTAATAAAGTCGTTCCAGGGAGCAACAACATGAAAACCTGGGATAAAAACATTTGCTGTGTCCAGCCCGTCACCAAATTGACGGAAAATAATGGCCCGCTCGCCCGGACTTACTGTGTAAAACATGCTGCTGCCAAAGAAAACTATCAGTATAAAAACACCGATAATTGCAATAATTAGTTGTTGAAGTCCTTTTTACATAGTTTTAAGGTTTTAATAATTAATTGTCAAATTTATTTTGTGTGTGCATTAATCTGTTCCTGGCATAGCAGTTAAAACCTTAAAGGTGCCTTTGGGTACAATACTTAATACTGGTACTGGGGAACTGTGTACAACTTCTTTGGCAAAGGAGCCCATAAAAAATTGTACTATTTCTGGTTGTTGATGAGTAGTTATAATAACCAAATCTCCGTCTTGCTCCTGAACATATTCTAAAAACTTTTTGCGTCGGTTGCCATCGTAAAAGCGGAAATCAGTTTGTATTTCAATTCCGGATTTTTCAACAAAATCTTCAACCTGTCGTAACTGACCTTTAAGATGTCCCACTATACCATCGTCGCGTGTAGAAGAAAAAGATACTGCAAAAATTTTACTGTGAAATTTTTTAGCCAATTTTACGGCATCAGTTACTTTCTCTCGTGTTTCCTTTGTTAGGTCTAATGGCAGGATAATATTGTTCAGGTTTTTGCTTGCACAGCCATTTTTCACTGTTACCACCGGTATTTCTGCCTCTGTAGCAACCCTGAGGGCATTACTTCCAATAATCTTTTTCTTGATATTGTCAGCTGTTGACGTACCCATAACAATGAGTTCCGCATTCACCTGGTTGGCTTGATCTAAAATAGTATCACAAAGTTTTCCTTCTACAACAATGGTAGAAAACTCCGGTGGTGTATCCTGAGAGAGTTCTTCTGCTTCCTTTACGAGCGCTTGTTCAATGCTTACAATTTGTGTTTCGCGTTCTTTATCCTCCATAAAGATCCATGGTGGTAAATTCGGACGAATTACGTGTAAAAGGAAAATTCTTGCGCCGTTTTCGTTAGCAATCTGAATGGCTTGATATATGCCTTCTTTTGATTGTTCCGAGAAATCTACAGGAACGAGTATTCTGGCTTCTTTTTTTTCCATTTGTTGATATATTTGTAACGTTCAGTTATTGTTTTGTATGCTTTTTGATTCAAAGTAATTTTTGAAGAAACAAGCTAATTTTACTTTACTTTGTCTAAAAATTAATAGCTTTGGTCTCCGTTTTCAATCACAATTTTATTATTTAGTGAGTGAGATTAATTCTATAAAATAATTATTTTATTGTTCATTACAAATTTAAACATATATGAAGCAAATACAAGCATCTGAATTAATAGTTAACCCGGATGGATCAATTTTTCATTTACATCTTAAACCAGAAGAAATTGCTGATACCATAATTTTGGTTGGCGATCAGGATAGAGTGGACATGATAGGCGGTTATTTCGACAACATTGAACTAACTCGCCAAAACCGTGAATTTAGGTCAATTACAGGCACTTACAAAGGTAAAAGGTTATCTGTAATTTCCACAGGAATAGGGACAGATAATATTGATATTGTGCTTAATGAACTTGATGCCCTGGCAAATATTGATTTGGAAAAACGCGAAATTAAAAAAGAACACACACAATTAAGTTTTATACGAATTGGAACTTCAGGTGCCCTCCAGGCAGATATTCCTGTTGATACACCGGTCATTAGCCAGGTAGCCTGCGGATTTGATGGGTTATTGAACTTTTATGCAGATCGGGATAAGGTGAGCAATTTGGTGATGGAAAACCATTTTATGGAGCATATGAATTACTATAAAAAACTTGCAGTCCCTTATTTCGTTGGTGCCGATGACGACCTTTATGATATTTTAAAACCAGGATGTACCAGTGGTATAACCATATCTGCACCCGGGTTTTATGGTCCTCAGGGGCGCGTGCTAAGGTTGGACATTAAAGATCCTGAAGTAAACAACAAAATATCTGCATTTAATATCAACGGAGATCGTTTTACGAACTATGAGATGGAAAGTTCAGCCATTTACGGGCTGTCTAAGTTGTTGGGACATAGGGCTTTAACCATATGCAATATTATAGCCAATCGTATGCGTGGTGAATACAGTAAAGATTATAAAGAAGGATTGAAAGTTACAATTAAAAACGTATTAGACCGGCTGAGTTATTAATATGAATAACGACCTATTGTATTTACTGAAATTGATGGATGACCCCAGCAAAGAGGTTTTTAATGCCGTTAAATCAAAAGTAATTGATTTTGGGCGGGAGGTAATTCCTGATCTGGAGAGTTTCTGGGAGAAAACAGATAATACTTTAGTGCAAGGCAGGATAGAGAATTTACTTCAAAAGATTAATTTTAATTTTTTAAAACATCAATTGCGCAGTTGGATTCCTAATAGCGACCATAACGCTATTTATGGAGCCTACCTTGTTTCGTTAATTCAATATCCCGATATTGAATTCGAAGATATTTCAACATTGTTCGAGGAACTTAAGAGAGATTTATGGCTCGAAATGAATCTACAGCTCACTGCCCTTGAGAAGGTGAGGGTTATTAATCATATTTTATTTCAGGTACACAAATTCCAGGGCAATAAAAGTAACCCAACAAGCCCACAACACTTTTTTATCAACAATTTACTTGATACCAGACGTGGAAACCAGTACTCATTAATGTTGTTGTACGTGTCCCTGGCTCAATCCATAGATTTACCTGTCCATGGTGTGCAGCTACCGCATAATTATTTATTGGCCTATCATGATGAGGATTTGGCAAAATATGTTGGAAAAGATAAGTCGGGCATTTTATTTTATATTAACCCTTACAACAAAGGTGCTATTTTTGGTAAACAAGAGTTGGCACAAATGCTCAAACAAAACAAAATTGAGCCTCGCGAACAGTTCTTTGAACCGGCTGATAACGTTTTTTTAATATCACAGGTCTTTAGAGCAATGCTCCTAACGTTTCAGAATTTAGGTTATACAGAAAAGGTGGAACGCATAGAAGAGCTCTTACGATTTATTGCTGCTGAACAAAGTAGGGTCAAAAAACGTAATAAGTGATTGAACCGAGTCATGACAATATTTTTATCACGCACCGCGTGTCGCCTAAAGCTTCAGCGTTTCACCTGCGGAAGCTTCCGGCGACCGAAGGGTGGCGCACTCGCATGATTGTAATGAAGCCAAAAATAGCGTGCGACGTGCATTTTACATATCATGGCGAGCTACACCTCTCCGCCCTACTACTGAGGCAGGCGGGTGTGACTTTTGAATAATAAATATAGACAAATGAAACGAATTGATATACTATTTAGGCGGCACAGGGAGAATTTGTTCCGTTTCTTTCTTTTCATTATAACTGTAACCATATTGGTTTTTTTATTGCCTACAGAACGAAAATTTGGTTTCGAATACCGCAAGGGTGCACCATGGATGCATCAGGATTTAATTGCACCATTCGATTTTGCTATACAGAAAAATTCCGATATCATTCAGAAACAAAAAGATAGCATTCAGCAACAGGCTAATGTTTTCTATCGCTTTCGTGATGAGCTATTCATGGAGCTTGATTCAAGCTTTAATCAAAATATAGAGTTGGCCTTTGAGAAATTTGCCGATACTGCAAATCTCAAAAGCGAAGCAATGAATGACCTCAATTTTTACCTTGATAGCCTTAGGCTGGTTTATTCCAATATAATGCATCAGGGTGTAATAGATACGTTACTGATAGATGATGAGGCAGGTAACCGGAAAATTACCTTGTTGAGAAATAACGTAGCCCATACAATTGATAAAAAATTGCCAAAGCCGGACAAAGCTGAAATGCAATTGAGGAAAAAGATTAACACATTCAATTTGGAAGATCAGGTACTTAAAGATTTCCTAAATCATTTGAATATAAGTCAATACGTCAGACCTACGGCAGTTTACGATAAACAAACAACGGCAGATAATCTGGAGAATTTAACCAAATCCCTTTCTACCACTTCCGGAATGATTCAACGTGGACAACGCATTGTAAGCAGGGGAGAACTCATCACAAATAACACTTACCAGATTATTGAATCTTTGCGTAAAGAGTATGAATCAGAGCAAGGTGTTGGAAGGGTGAAAGATTGGCTGATTGTTGGAAAAATAATTGTGATTTCTCTCGCTATTGGGGTGCTGTTTTTATTTTTAATTTATTTCAGGCGTGAGGTGCTCAAACATAGGGTGAAATCTTACTTTATTGTGTTTTTATTACTTCTTATGGTGCTGGCCGCCGGACTTACATCCGATGCCGACAATATTAACATCTATGTTGTTCCCATTGCCATTATGCCCATCATAATACAAATATTTTATGACCCCCGGTTGGCTATTTTTGTCCATATGGTCACAATTGTCATAATTGGATTTATTGTGCCCAACCCCTTTAAATTTGTTTTTATTCAATTTGTGGTTGGGGTTGTGGCCATATTGAGTTTACGGAATATGCACCGGCGGCAACAAATATTTTTTGCTGCGCTAGCTGTTTTTACCACCTATAGTTTAGTTTATCTTGGCCTTGGCATGATGCAGGAGGGGGATATCACAAAGATTGATCCAATGCAATTTGCCTGGTTTGCCGGAAACAGCATGTTGGTGCTCTGGACATATCCATTGATTTATTTATTTGAAAAAATGTTTGGCTTTTTATCCGATGTTACATTGATGGAAATGGCAGACACCAATCACCCGTTATTAAGAAAACTGAACGAAAAAGCACCAGGCACTTTTCAGCATTCCATGCAAGTTGCCAACCTTGCAGAAGCTGTAATAAGGCGCATTGGCGGAAACCCATCGCTGGTGCGAACCGGAGCTCTCTACCACGATATTGGAAAAATGAAGAACCCGGAATATTTTATCGAAAACCAGGTGCCAAACCGCAATCCACACGATAAACATACATTTGAAGAAAGTGCCAATATCATTATCAACCATGTGAAAGACGGTATTAAAATGGCTAAACAATACAACTTGCCCAAGCCCGTGGTCGACTTTATTCGCACACACCATGGCGATGGGCTGGTGCAGTATTTTTACCGCTCACATGTCAACCAATTCCCGGAAGATATTGTCGATGAAACAAAATTCAGGTATCCTGGCCCAACGCCTTTTTCAAAAGAGACAGGCGTAGTTATGATGGCAGATTCAGTAGAAGCTGCCTCCCGCAGTCTTAAAACCATGAATGAACAGACGATCGATAATTTGGTTGATAATATCATTAGTTACATAATTGGCGAAGATCAGTTAGATGATGCAGATATTACCTTCAGGGATATCAACATCGCAAAAAGTATTTTTAAAGACAAACTAAAAAATATTTACCACGCGCGTATTGAATATCCGGAAGAAAATAATAAGCAGCCAGCAGCAGAGCCAGAAAATGCTTAGTACATTCAATACCCTGATAAATTTTAAACAGATAAAATCAATAGGTGTTGGTATGATAAAAGCATATGGCCAACAGATTAAATAAAGAAAATAGTCTCTATCTCAGACAGCATGCCGAAAATCCTGTGGATTGGTTCTCGTGGGGTGATGAAGCATTCAAAAAAGCACGCGATGAAAATAAACTCCTGATTGTAAGTATTGGATATTCATCGTGTCACTGGTGCCATGTGATGGAACACAATGTATTTGAGCATGAAGATGCAGCAGCCTTAATGAACGAGCACTTTGTAAGTGTGAAAGTTGACCGGGAGGAGAGACCCGCTATTGACCAGATTTATATGGATGCAGTACAAATGATTACCGGCAGTGGCGGCTGGCCGCTAAATGTTTTTGTGTTACCAGATGGCAGACCATTTTATGGTGGTACCTATTTCCCCAAGACCCAATGGATGAGTTTAATAGAGCGCCTGGCAATTACGTACAAAGAACGCCCGGAACTTATTCGGCAGACAGCAGCAGAAATAAAAGAAAAAATAGCGCAAAATGAAGATGCCTTACAAGGACAGGACAGCCTGAAATCTAATAATGTTGATTTGCATAGTAAGCTGTCCCGGCAATGGAAAGCTAATTTCGATTCACAAAATGGTGGTGAAAAAGGAGCTCCTAAATTTCCCATGCCTGCCAAATTAAGTGCTGTATTGAATATGGCTTTTACAAAAGAAAATGAATCAGTAAAAAAACAAGTGCTCTTTACATTGAAAAAAATGGCAGCAGGAGGTATTTACGATCAGGTGGGTGGTGGTTTTTCTCGTTATGCTGTTGATAGCCATTGGAAAGTGCCTCATTTCGAAAAAATGTTGTACGACAATGCCCAACTTTTACCACTTTATGCCAAAGCTGCTGCCATTGAGAATGATAAACTCTGCAAACTGGTTCTAAATGAAACCTTTGAATTTTTGCTTCGCGAGATGCAACCCGAACCAGGACTGTTTGCGGCTGCCATTGATGCCGATAGTGAAGGGGTAGAAGGTAAGTTTTACACCTGGAACTACGACGAATTTAAGCAAGTGATGCCCGATGATCAATGGGCAGATTTTTTCAATGTAATTAAGCCGGGCAATTGGGAAGGAACCAATGTGCTGCATTGTAATTCCGAAAATATGGATGAAAAAATGCAGGCGGGAAGAAAATTTGAATCTGCTCTTGCCGGGGTGAAGTCAGTGTTTTTGCAAGAACGGGAAAAACGTATCAGACCCATTCGGGACGATAAGGCCATCACAAGCTGGAATGCCATGCTGGCTTTTTCTTTGTTAGAAGCCAACCGGTATGTAAGCAATGAAAATTTTTATTCAACAGCCATTGAAATACTCAACCCTATAAAGGCGTATTGGCAAAAACATCAGCAACTTCCAAGAATTTTGAATTACGATGCAGGAGAAGGCATGCTTGATGATTACGCCTATGTAGCTAAAGCATTTTATGGTGCACATGAAATTACACACGAGCAGTCATGGCTAGAACTTGCAGAAAATATTCTGGTGAAAACCCTGGAACTATTTGATTTGGGAAAACCATTGCTAAACTATTATCCGGTTAAAAATGAGTTATTTGCCACAAAAACGGAGTGGTTGGATACTGTAATACCTTCATCGAATGCATTAGTAGCTTCTGCGCTCTTTAATGTGGGGTATGCTGCCAAAAATCCGGAATTTACTGAAAAATCTATGGTTATGGTCGATTTAATGAAACCATATATGGAAAAACACCCATTGATGTTAGGTGCCTGGATTGAGGTAAATTTGGATATTGAAGAGAAACAATTTGTTAGTATTGGCGATAAGTATGACAGCATGGAGGTGAGGAATAACTTTGCCAAAGAAAAATACTTTCCTGATATTTTACCACTCACAATGGGCGAAAAAGATGATATGCTTGTTTGTAAGGGTAGTGTTTGTTTTCAACCGGTTAAAAGTGTTCAGGAGGCAAAGCAATTGCTGAAATAGATTTTTTGGCGGTATGCAAGCAGTTTTTCAGGTAGATTATCGCTTCTTGTTACTTTAAATAATTATTGTTTCTATTTTTTAAGCTGGTTTATTTGTCAGTTGAAATTAATCATCCATTGTTTCGTTGAAGTTGTCGTTAGTTATCTGTTTTTTTTAACCATTGCAATAAGTTTCTCGCCTTGTATTGGCTCCCAGTCTATGTCACTGGTAAATACTTTTAAGCGGTTTCCTTTTTCAATAATAAAAAGTGGAGCAATATTGCCTTGATAATCCAGGATAAGATCGTCATAATCAGTTTTATCAGACATTTCCAGGGTTGCTAATTCGTACTTTTCTCTGGAAAAATTGTAAATCGTCTCGTAGTAAAAATCTTCACCAAACACAAATCTGCCTCTTAGGTGTTTGGGCGTGTGTTCATTGTATCCTTTGCCATCGTTAAGGTTGGGTTGTAACTGAAATAAATGTTCCGAATCAAAATAATCGCTAAAGTGCAGTGCCGCAAGAGAGTTAACCTCATCGTTAGGCGTGAGCGCAATGAGCTTACCTATGCCCTCCATATCAATTTCATCGGCAATGGCTTCTGATAAAACATTACCATGGTAGGCTTTTAGACCTTGTTTGCGCGCTTTTTGCACATTCGATGGAGAAGTGTCTATTAATGCTACATTGAAATTGTGACTTTGTAATAAGTCTGCCAATTCTCGTACCCATTTAAATCCTCCGATAAATAATATTCCCTGCGGATCTGTTTGGGCTACCTTTAGTTTTTTGGCGACCCATGAGGCAGAGAGTCCATAGATTGTTACCGTAGATACGATCACAATAAACGTTATGGGTACGATTCTTTCTGTTTGTTGAAATCCACTTTCTGCCAGTTTGAAGGCAAAAACAGATGCTACAGCAGCCGCTACAATACCCCTGGGAGCCATCCATGATAGAAATAGTTTCTCACGTATGTTTAATCCGGATCCTATACTCGAAAGAAAAACTGAAAAGGGTCTTATAACTATAACCAGTGCAATAATGAACAAAATGGTTTGCCAGTTAAATGTTGCGAAGCTTTCTAGTTCAAGACGGGCGGCAAGCAGGATGAATAAACTGCTTATGATAAGCACTACAAGATTTTCTTTAAACTCTACAATGTTTTTTATTGTTACGATTTTTTGGTTATCCAACACAATACCCATAACAGTAGCTGCAAATAGACCCGATTCTTCCTGAAATTGATTTGATAGTATAAATGCAAGTATAACCAACATAAAAGTCACGGTTTCCTGCAGAAAGTCAGGAATCCAATACCGCCTTAGCAGGTAAACCAGCAATAGAGCCAGACCAATACCTATTCCTCCTCCGAATAAGATGGTTTTAAAAATACCAAATGCGATAAGGGATGATGCCTGTTCAAGTTTCTCAACTAGTAATGCTTCAAAAACCAGCACTGCAAGCAAAGCACCAACTGGATCAATAACTATACCTTCCCACTTAAGTACTTTACCAACATTCCCCTTTGGTCTTATGTGGGCCAATAGAGGATTTATCACTGTGGGTCCAGTCACGACAAGCACAGCACCAAGCAAAATAGAAATTCGTAAATTAAGGTCGAGAATATAATATGCCGCAAGGCTTGTTAATATCCATGTGATGAAAACACCCAGCGAAATTAGTTTTAGTACTGTTCCTCCAACTGTTTTTAACTCTTTTACCCGTAGTGACAGGCCCCCTTCGAAAAGAATTACGGCTACAGACATAGTGACTACAGGTAACAAGGCTTCTCCCATCACTGCATCAGGGTCCAATATGTTAAAAACCGGTCCGGCAAGAAAGCCAAAAAGCAACAGTAGTAAAATGGAAGGCATCTTTAACCGCCACGCAACCCATTGTGCACCTATACCCAATATTACAATGATTGCAAGTCCCGTAACTATATCTTCTGACATATGCTTTCTCTAATGATCTCCTAAAATAACAATTGATTGGCAAATTCGTTCCAGAATATCTGGAATTTTTTCATTAATTTTTATTAGCAGATGAAAAAAAGCCACTCCGGAAAAGAATGGCTTATTGGGCATTTGCAAGATATTTAATTTGTTTTTCTGCAAATGCGAGGGGTATGCTGTTTAAATGATATGGGGATGAAAGTTTACTATTTCTGATTTGTTGTTTTAGAATTTGATGCTGCAAATATCTAAAAAAATAATTATTTTTGCTGCATTATTAGTTAATTTTAGAAAAATAAACTATGTTTATTGTATATTTTGATGATTTTAACTTGATTTGATAGTATTAAAATATCTAATTTGGATAATATAACTATAAAATACTGAAAAATATGAAATTAGATGCTACAGACCGTAAAATTCTGGCCATTTTGCAGGAGAATGCACGCATTACTACTAAAGAGCTGGCTTCGCAACTTCATTTATCAAATACACCCGTTTATGAACGTGTGAAAAAGTTAGAAAAAGCTGGAATTATTGAGAAGTATACAGCAAAACTCAATGCCGCTAAGGTGGGGCGAAGCATGACCAGTTTTATTATGGTTTCGCTTCAAAGCCATACAAAAAGGGTAGTGGAGGAATTTCAAAAAGAGGCCATGTCGCTTCCGGAGGTAATGGAGTTTTATTATATATCTGGAAACTATGATGCACTGCTCAAGGTTATGGTTGCCGATATGAGTGAATTCAAGGTTTTCCTCGAAGAAAAACTGGCCAGTGTTGAGCATATAACACAGTTTCACAGTATTTTTGTTATTTCAGGCGATAAAAAAGATGGTTTCGAGGTGATGGAAAAGTAGTTTAGTATTGCTATTTTTGCGCCATAAATAATATGTCTATGAATGAGTTGTTCTGGCTGGCCATGCTGCTGGCCAATTTTATATTGATATTACTGGCTTATCGAATCTATGGGAAAATGGGGTTATTTATCTGGGTACCTATAGCTGCTATTATTGCAAATATCCAGGTAATACAGGGAATTGAACTTTTCGGATTTGCAGCTACACTTGGAAATATCGTTTATGCCTCTTCTTTTCTGGTTACCGACATACTCTCAGAAAACTATGGAAAAAAGGAAGCTAATAAAGCCATTTGGATAGGTTTCTTCAGCCTAGTGGCAATGACATTGTTGATGAACCTGGCATTGCTTTTTGAACCGTTACAAGATGATTTTGCGAAATCAATACATGAGAGCACTGCCAACATTTTTAGTTTTATGCCCCGTATCGTAATCGCAAGCTTCCTGGCCTATCTCATTTCTCAGAAGCATGATATTTGGGCCTATCACTTGTGGAAGAAGCGTTTCAAAGGAAGGAAAAATATTTGGCTGCGCAATAACCTGAGCACCATGGTTTCGCAACTGATCGACAGCGTGATTTTTACCATAATTGCTTTTTATGGTGTATATGAAATGGACGTGCTCATTGAGATTGTACTGACCACCTATTTGCTGAAGTGGATAGTTGCTGCAGCTGATACTCCATTTGTGTATATTGCCAACCACATGCAACGTAAAAATCTTGTAAAGTAGTCTTTGCGGGAAAAAGCCAAATACAGCTTTATGATCGTTTTTTAAAGCCCTTTATTTGACGTTTTCTTATCAAAAACTGAAATTAATTTAACGGGCGTAAAAGTAAAACTTACTTCATCAGATTGCAAAATGATGAAAACATCAGAACGAACCGTTTAATAATAAATAGGAAGCTTTAGTGAAATTTTAGGGTTGCTCTTCTCTGGCAACCCTGTTATTTCTATTCAGGTGATCTTGCTATTCTATCGAGAATTTTGAATTCAAAGCTATAAGTATGTTTTGCATCTTTTGGATGATAGTGATTATATGTAACATCCCAGTTGTGTGTATCATATTTTGGAAAAAAAGTTTCACCTTCAATTTCGGTATTTACAATGGTTAAATAAAGCCGATGCGCAAAGGGTAGGGCTGCTTTATAGATTTTACCACCGCCTACCACCATTAGTTCTTTTTCACCAAGCGACTCTGCAAGTGAAATTCCTTCTGGCAATGACTGTACAACCTGTGCTTTGCCTGCATTGTAATCAACCTGCCTGGTAACAACAATTGTTTTCTGATTTATCAATTCTTGTTGGGGTTCTTCGAATGTTTTGCGGCCCATAAGTAAATAACGTCCTTCAATACGTTCCTCTAACCACTTCAGGTCGTCTGGTAGTTGCCAGGGGACCTGGCCTTTTACTCCAATAACGCGATTGCGACTATGGGCGGCTATTAATGATATTTTCATGGATTTTAATTTGCATATGCAAGTTAACTATTGTTTTAATTTAGGGCAAAAAAAAACCGGCTTTCAAAAGAAAACCGGTCATGTAAAAGTTCATTATTTTATCCAAAATCGTCATATGCAATATTTTCTTCAGGCACACCGAGATCAATGAGCATTTTGGTAGCTGCGTCATTCATCATTGGGGGGCCGCATAGATAATATTCAATTTCTTCTGGTTCCTCGTGTTTCGAGAGGTAATTATCGTAGATTACCTGGTGTATAAAACCGGTATCTCCTTTCCATTTATCTTCGGCCTGTGGCTCAGAAAGGGCTATTGTAAAATCGAAGTTGGGAAAATCTTTTTCAATTTGCCTGAAGTCTTCTTCATAAAAGATCTCTTTTTTCGAGCGGGCACCATACCAGAATGTAACTTTACGGTCTGTTTTTTCGGTTTTGAACAAATGAAATAGATGTGAACGCATGGGTGCCATACCTGCACCACCACCAATAAACATCATTTCGCGTTGCGTATCTTTTAGGAAAAACTCTCCATATGGACCACTAATAGTCACTTTATCGCCAGGTTTCTGTGAGAAAATATATGAAGAACAAACACCCGGATTGACGTTTTTAAATTCTCCTTTAACCCGGTCGAAAGGTGGTGTGGCAATACGAATATTGAGCATTACAATATTCCCTTCAGCAGGGTGGTTGGCCATTGAGTATGCCCGGAATTGTGGTTCGGGATTTTTCATTTTCAGGTCGAAAAGACCCATTTTTTCCCAATCTTCCCGGAATGGTTCTTCTATTTCAATGTCTTTGGCAAAATCGACCTCGACTTTAGGTACATCAATCTGAACATATCCACCACTCTTGAAATCAAGGTTTTCGCCTTCAGGCAATTTAACCACAAATTCTTTAATGAAGGTGGCCACATTTTTATTGGAAACCACTTCGCATTCCCATTTTTTAATGCCCATAACCTCTTTAGGTACGTGCATTTTGATGTCATCCTTAACTTTTATCTGGCACCCTAACCGCCAATTGTTCTGTATTTCTTTTCGGGTAAAAAATCCTGTTTCTGTTGGCAAAATCGTTCCTGCACCTGATTCAACCTGGCACTTACACATGCCGCATGTGCCACCACCACCACAAGCCGAAGGCAGGAATAGGTCATTGCTGCTTAAAGTTGATAGCAGGGTACCACCTGGCTCGGCCTCAAATTCTTTTTCACCATCGTTAATATCGATTTCAACCTTTCCCTGTGGTGTAAGTTTTTTCTTGGCAAAAAGCAATATCGACACGAGCATCATGATGATGATCAGGAAGACGGCAACGCTAATTTCTATAACTGTTATATTTGATGTTAACCAAATCATGTTTGTCGCTTTTTATCTGATTATAATTTAATTCCCATAAAACTCATAAACGCGATACCCATTAATCCTGTTATGATAAAAGTAATACCGAGTCCTCTGAGTGGTGCTGGTACGTTCGAATACCTTATTTTTTCTCGTATTGCTGCAATACCAACAATAGCAAGTAGCCAACCTACACCTGAGCCCAGTCCGAATGCTGAGGCTTCAGCTATATTGTTGTATGCGCGCTCCTGCATGAACAAAGAACCACCCAGAATAGAACAGTTCACTGCTATTAGTGGCAGGAATATACCAAGTGATGCATATAGTGTAGGGGCAAATTTGTCTATCACCATTTCAACCAATTGCACCATAGAGGCAATAACAGCAATAAATATTATAAAACTGAGGAATCCAAGATCTACATCGGCCAGGCTGGGAGATAACCAGGTAAGTGCGCCTTCCTGTAAGAGGTAATTTTCGATCAAATAGTTTACAGGTACGGTAATACCCAAAACAAACACCACCGCTAAACCAAGTCCCATTGATGTTTTAACTGTCTTCGATACTGCCAGGTATGAACACATACCCAGAAAGTAGGCGAAGATCATGTTATCTATAAATATCGACTTTACAAATATATCTAGTAAATTTTCCATTTCAGCTGATTTTCAGTGTTTAACTTACGTCAATCAAGTCTTTGTTTCTACTTCGCTGTATCCAGATAATGATGCCGACTGTAATCAGCGCCATAGGGGGAAGTATAAACATACCATTATTTACATACACTCCGCCGGCATCGGCATACCAACTATCCGGGATTACCTGGTAACCCCAAACTGTACCCGAACCAAACAGTTCTCGTATAAATCCTACAACTACGAGAATAACACCGTATCCGGCAGCATTTCCTATTCCATCCAGGAATGAAGGCCATGTTTTGTTGCCTAATGCAAAGGCTTCGAGCCTTCCCATAATGATACAGTTCGTAATGATTAGCCCTACAAAGACTGATAATTGTTTACTGATATCGTACACGAAGGCTTTAAGTACCTGATCTACCAAAATTACTAATGAAGCAATCACTACCAACTGCACAATAATTCTGATACGATTAGGTATGGTTTTGCGCAACAGGGATATAATGACATTGGCTGCAGCCATTACAGCCACTACCGATAGTGCCATAACAACTGAAGGTTTTAATTTCACTGTAACAGCGAGCGCCGAACAGATACCAAGCACCTGAACAGTGATAGGGTTATCCTGCCCCAGCGGATTGGTGATAAGGCGTCGGTTTTTGGGTGAAAATAGAGGTTCTCTATCGCTCATTGCTTATCTATTTTTGTTGTTGTTTAAAATATTCTTTATAGCTTTCAAGGTTATCTTCCAGCATGGCATCCAATCCATTACTGGTTATGGTACCTCCGGAAATGGCATCTACTGCATGTGGATCCCCTTCAGGAGCTCCACCTTTTACCACATCTATTGATACAAATTTGTTTTCTTTGTTAAATAACTTTTTGCCAACAAATTGTTGTTCAAATTCTGTAGTATTGATTTCTGCACCAAGACCGGGCGTTTCACTTTTATGATCGAAACTGGCTCCAACCAATGTATTGAAGTCATCTTTAAGGGCTATATAGCCCCAAATTGGACCCCACAAACCTTTGCCGCGTACCGGCAAAATATAATTTTTCGTTCCATCGTCCTGTTTACTTACGAAAACCGGTAGTTTGCGTTTTTCAACAGGTTTGTTCAGTTCTTTTTTCAAGTCTACGGTGAAGGCTTCTCCTTTAACTTTTTCTCCTTTGGAGTTTACCACATAGCTATTCACAATATATTTATCGTACAATTTTTCGATATAGCTAGTTTTGTTTTGTTGCTCATCAGCATCAAGTCCAAGGCTAACTGAACTCAGGATGCTTTTTTTCTTTTCTACCTCCACGTTTTTATCCTGTAAAGGCTTAAGCGACATGGCTGCAAAAGAAAGCACTGCAGCCACAACTATCACCATTATCGCAGCATAAATAAATGTATATGTATTACTTTGCGTATTCATGTGTATCTATGTTTAAGCGTTGGTACTTACTTTAGCCCGTTTCATACGTTTTTTAATATTGGCTTGCATCACATAGTAGTCTATAAGTGGTGCAAATACATTCATGAACAGAATGGCAAGCATTACACCTTCGGGGTATGCCGGGTTAACCACCCTGATTAGTATGGCTAAGAATCCAATTAAGAAACCGTATATATATTTACCTTTTGCTGTTTGAGAACCTGATACCGGATCTGTAGCCATAAATACAATTCCAAAAGCAAATCCACCCATAATAAGGTGCTGCCAGAAAGGTATTTCCATGAATGGATTCACGGCAAACGTATTTAGCAGAAACCCCATAATGGCTCCACCGGCAAGGGCAGATAACATAATGCGCCAGCTTCCGATGCCAGTGAGAAGTAAAATACCTGCTCCGATTAATATTGCTATAACGGATGTTTCACCTATTGAGCCGGGTATAAATCCTAATAACATATCCATGGTGGAGTGCGCCTGTGGTTCACCCAAAGCGCCCTGTGCAAGGGGCGTAGCCCCTGAAAAGGCATCGGCTTTTTGAGCAATCCAGACCTGATCTCCGGACATATAGCTGGGATAAGCAAAGAATAAAAAGGCCCTTGCCATCAATGCCGGGTTCAAAATATTCATTCCTGTGCCGCCAAAAACTTCCTTACCTATTATAACGGCAAATGCTGTAGCAACAGCAACCATCCATAATGGCACTGTAACTGGCATAATTAATGGAATGAGCATTCCGGAAACCAGAAAACCTTCGTTGATCTGGTGTCCCCTTACTTGCGCAAAAATAAACTCAATACCAAGTCCAACTACATACGATACAATTACAACTGGAAGGACTTTAAGAAATCCGTACCAAAAAATATCAAAGAATTCTTGCTCTGCAAGCGTTCCGATTGAATCAAAATGTTGGTAGCCTGTGTTGTACATACCAAATAGTAATGCTGGAATAAGGGCCAGCACTACTATTCCCATGGTACGCTTAAGGTCAATCACATCATGAATATGAACACCTGATTTGGCCGTCGTATTGGGTACGAATAAAAATGATTCAAATCCGTCAAACACAGAATGGAGCTTTTCAAAACGGCCTCCCTTCTCGAATTGCGGTTTGATCTTATCTAAAAATCGTCTAAGTGGTTTCATTCTGTTAATTTTTTAAGTACTTACTTTGGCGTATCCATAAGTTAGTACACCTAATTGTTAGTGGTTTATTCATTAACAACCATTCAAATTCACTACATTGTTTCTTTTATCATTAGGTCAATACCTTGGCGCAAAATGTTTTGAACTTCTATTTTTGAAGTGCACACATATTCGCACAAGGCCATATCTTCTTCGACAACTTCAAATATTCCCAGTTGTTCCATTTCATCAATGTCTTCTATCATGATGGCTTTAAGTAAATGCACTGGCATAACATCCATCGGGAAAACTTTTTCATATTCACCAGTTACAACAAATGCACGTTGATCGCCATGCATATTTGCAGACATTTCATATTTTTTTCCGGGCATTAACCAGGAGAAATATGCTCTACTGGCAGAAAACTGGTTGAACCTTGGCATTGCCCATCCAAAAAATTCATATTCGTCACCTTCGGGAATAACTGTTATCTGTGAATCGTAAAAACCCAGGAATCCAGTTTTGTGAATTTTACTTCCGGTAAGTGGGTTACCACTTATATATCGAAGTGTTTCACTGGTGTCGCTTTCTTTGAAGCAAGGAAGCATTTCTGTTCCAATACGGGTTCTGCAATAACCTCTTTGGTGAGTATGGGAGCCTGTTAAAGCCACTACACGCTCAAAACTAACTTCACCCTTTTCAAAGAGTTTACCTATCATGGCTACATTTTGAGGGTGTACGGTCCATACTTTTTCTCCTTTTATCAGAGGTTTAGTATGATGAATTTGTATACCCACATTGCCTGCAGGGTGGGGGCCCGAAAAGTAAGTTTTTTCCACGCCAGGTGTTTCTTCAAAGAATCCGGGGGCACCCGCTTTAAGGCCCAGAAAAACCTCACCATCTGTAAGTTTAGAAAGAATCTTTATTCCATTGAAAAAATCATCTTTGTCATCGGCCATAGCAAAATCAAGGTCTGGTGCCAGGGGGCCTGATTCAAAAGATGAAATAAATACATCGCGTGGTTTGTCTTCCGGATTAGCCACGATGCCGTATGGTCTCATTTCAATGTAAGGCCATAAACCGGAATTAAGCATAAGCTGAATAATTTCTTCACGTGAATATTCTTCCAGCTTTTTTGTTTGGTGTTTGATAACTTCTTTTGGATCGTTTGTTTCTATTACGACGTCCAAAATTCGTCTTCTTTCACCACGGTTCACATCAACCACTTTTCCACTTACAGGTGCTACAAGCACTATGTCGTTGTTCTTTTTATCAAACATAACAACATCACCTGCTTTTACTTCAGTATCCTGCTTGGCTTTGAGTTTGAGATCAAGTCCCTTGAAATCTGGTGGTTTAATAGCAAACCTTCCGGTCTCAGGCATGTCTCTCAGTTTTTTCGGAGCTGCTCCCTTTATGGGTATATCAAGCCCTTTCTTAATTTTAACAACTTTTGACATGTCGTTTTTCCATTTAATTTATAGCTAATGTGGACAAAGGTAATATTTTTGTACGTTAAAGGTATGTAAATTTATGTTGATATACATCTTTAAATAACTTGATGCAAATCAACTTTTCCTGTAAAAATATTTAAACATCACTATTTATGGTTTGTTCAGCAAGACTTTATAGAAATTTTGAATTAGGCTTTATAATGGCCAGTTTTTTATTCTTTTTACCTTTCCAAGGTTTAAAAGCCCAAAGTATTAGGCCTGATTCAATGCTGATAAAAAAAATTGAAGAAAAATATGCATCTAACGGAAATTATGTGTTTAATCAGCATATTCGTAGTATAAAACTTACCAATCCCAGTTGGGAGCTAAGCTATCCTGTTTTACAACTAAATGCTCAGCAGCAACTGAAATTATCGTTTGATGAATTAAGTGATGAGTTCAAAACCTATTATTACACTATTGAGCACATGAACAGTGACTGGACTGAACGCGATGCCATGTTTACTGAGTATGCAAACGGTTTTGAAGAAAATGAGATAAGAGATTATGAATCTTCTTACAGTGCCATTGAACCATATATACATTATGAACTGCTTATCCCAAATGACGATATACAACTTAAATTATCCGGGAACTATTTGCTGAGCGTTTATGATGGGAATAAAAACAATCTCCTTTTTACAAGACGTTTCGTAGTATATGAGCAAAAAACCATTATTGAAGGCGAGGTTAAGCGTGCCATGTCTGAAAATTATGGAAGTACAAGTCATAAAATACCTTTCTCTGTGTATTTGAGAGATGTGCAGGTCAATGATCCTTATACCCAGGTTGAAGTTAAAATATTACCCAATAATAACTGGTTCAAAGTACATGAAAATTTTCAGCCCTTGTTTATCAGGGGTGAACAGCTTGTGTATAAAGATAAAGAACAAAATATTTTTCGGGCAGGAAATGAATACCGTACCTTTATCACAAAAGATCTGACCTATGAAGCTATTATGGTGGAGCGTATTCAAAAAATTAATTATGATTACCACGTGAAGTTGCGCCCTGATAAACCACGCCGCTATTTGCAATATGAACATCATCAGGACTTAAATGGCATGTTTACTATTGATAAAAGCAACAGCATGACTCCGGCCCTCGATGCCGACTACGTGAATGTGTATTTTACACTCGATGTGGAAACACCAATTTTGACCGGTCAGGTTTTTGTTTATGGTGCCCTTACAGATTATACTTTTTCATCGAAAAATGTTATGAATTACAATCCTCGCAGGAAGCAATACGAGCTGCGACTTAAATTAAAACAGGGATATTATGATTATCAATATGTGGTATTGGAACGCCATAAAAATAATGAAGCAGACTTTAGTTATATTGAAGGCAATAAATGGCAAACCAATAATGACTATCTTATTTATGTGTATTATCACGATTTATTAAGAGGTTACAGCAAAGTTGTAGGATTTAAAACGTTACGAACAAGTTTTTAAATTCAAGGGTAATGGATTATTAAATAATAATTGATTTAGTAACGGAAGAAATAAGGCCATTTCTAAAAGAGGGCAAGGATGCAGATTATATACCAGCCCTTGCCAGTGTTGATGCCAATCAGTTTGCAATGTCTGTTGTAAAGGTAATTTGCACGTAAGTATTAAAGCGATTGAGCTCTTTAGTACCAAGACCGGAGTGTCGGTGTTTTAGACTGGCACGGCAAAAAAAAGCCGATTCTTTGCAGAATCAGCTTTTGGTATCAATGCGAGCATTTTTATTTATAAATATCTTCGAGCATTTCTCTTAATTCTTCGTGATCAAAACGGTTAGCTACAACTTTACCATCCGGGTCAATCAGTACGGTGTGCGGAATACTGTTTACACCATAAAGCTGGCTGGCCTCGTTTTTCCAGCCTTTAAGGTCAGATACCTGGGTCCACGGTAGGTTGTCTTCATGAATAGCTTTAATCCATGCTTCGCGCGATTGGTCTAAAGAAACGCCTAATACCTGGAAACCTTTTGGATGGAAATCATTATAAATTTCTACTACATGCGGGTTTGCCCTGCGACAGGGACCGCACCATGCTGCCCAAAAATCAACAAGGGTGTAGTTGCCACGAAAATCTTTCAATGCAACTTCGTTTTCTGCAGTGTCCTTCATCGTGAATAATGGAGCTTCTTTACCAACACGTGTTTTTTCAAGTTTTGCTAAATGACTTTCCAGGTATTCGTAATAAGCATTGTTTTGATTACTTTCAGGTACCTTGTCTAATACTTCCTTAAGTTTTTTGTAATCCATTGTATAAACAAGTTTACGACGCACAATGTATAATCCTACAAGATTATCGAGGTTATTCATTGCAAAAGACTCTGAATAAGCCTGTTCTTTATCATATAAACCTTCTACTAATCCCCGGATAGAATCCTCACGGATTTTATTTTTTTCCTGTTGCGCTTGCTGATATTCACCGTATAAACGCTGATTTTTCAGGTTGTAATAACTTGAGCTATCATTATATTGTTCAAAAATATCATTCAACTTTGAACCTTCGTAATTAAACGCTCCCGGGTTTCCTTCAGCAGGTGTTATTTTAATGGTCTCGTTTTCCAGGAATAGGGGCTGGCGTTTATTTGTGCCTTTTAAGTTAAAAAATACCAGTTCGGGTCTTTCGACAGATCCAGTAAAATGATATCCGTCTTTCCATTGAGCCGAATCAAATGGCACCAACTGGTTGTTTTCTACTTTCATCAAATAAGCCCAGTCAGCCTCTTTCTGAACGGTTTTTATTTTAACGTCATAGCCTGTTTCTTCTGTGCAAGCGCCCAAAATCAAAATGGCAGCTAGCATTACGAGTATTTTTTTCATAGAGTTTGGTTCTTTAATGTAAAACATGATGTAAAAATAGTAAAACCTGAATCAGAAAAAAATACTGGTCGGTCTTAATCTTAATTTTTCATTCAATTAAAAAAAATATATATTTGTCGTGCACAAATTAACTAAAAATGGACTCAACACAAATATTAATCAGGATTCGCAAAATTGTGAGATCTATTAATTTAGAATCTAAACAAATACAAAAAAAATACGGCATTAGTATACCTCAGCTGCTCTGCTTGCAATTTTTACATAAATCAGATAATTTTCAGGCTACACATAAAGTTATTACAAAATACCTTGAACTTAATAGTAGCACGGTCACCGGAATCATTAACCGATTACAAAAGAAAGGGTATGTAGCCAGACTACCAAAGCAGCAGGACAAGCGAACTACGTATATTGTACTGACCTCCAATGGTGAAAATATGCTGAAAAATTCACCCCAACTGTTGCATACCCGTTTAAGTACTAAGCTGGATAATGTTTCTGCAGAATCAATTGAGGTAATTAGCGAATCGCTTGACAAAATTATTGCCCTGCTGGAAATTCAGGATATGGAGGCATCGCCCGTACTGGTGGCTGACGATTTTAAAGCAAATGATCAAATTGAAAATACAAATAAAAAAGATTCATGAATTATTATATTCTGCACAACATGATTGAAATAATTAATTGAAAATATGGCATTTATAGAATTAGATCGAGAGAAATTACATCACAATTATCAGTTTTTAAAACGAACTTTTGATAAGAATAACATTGAATTCGGAATTGTAACCAAATTACTTTGTGGTCACAATGCCTATTTGAAGGAAGTTATTAATTTGGGCGTGAAACAAGTATGCGATTCCCGCATCAGCAACCTCAAGAAGGTAAAAGGTATCAACTCCGAAGTCGAAACTATTTACATCAAACCTCCGGCAAAGCGAAGTATTAAAAGTATAGTAGCTTATGCCGATATAAGTTTGAATACAGAATCATACACCATCAATTTACTTTCTGAAGAAGCACAACGTCAGCAAAAAGTGCACAAGATCATCATCATGATTGAAATGGGCGATTTGCGCGAAGGTGTCATGCGTGAGGATTTTATCGATTTTTACGAAAAGGTATTTGAAATGCCCAATATCGAAGTTGTGGGTATAGGAACCAATTTGAGTTGTATGAGCGGCGTAATGCCCAGCCCCGATAAGCTTATTCAGTTGAGTTTATACGAGCAGCTTATTGAGGCCCGTTTCAGCCGCAACGTACCTTATGTATCTGGAGGTACATCTGTTACCTTGCCAATGCTCTTGCAGGGAATGTTGCCACCAGGTATTAACCACTATCGTCTGGGCGAAACCCTGTATTTGGGCAATAACCTCATAAACGACAAACCCATCAAGGGCATGAAACAAAATGCTCTGACGTTATATGCAGAACTGATTGAACTAACAGAAAAACCGGTTGTCCCTGAGGGCGATCTGGGCGAAAATGTAGATGGCCAAAAGGCAGAAATTGACCCTGAAGATCTTGGGAAAACAGCCTATCGCGGATTGCTCGATATTGGTTTACTTGATATTGACCCGCGCCATATTGAACCTTTCGATCCGGATGTGGAAATTGCCGGAGCATCTTCCGATATGATTGTAATCGACCTCGGTTCCGAACAACCAAGGTATAAAGTAGGAGATTTAATACGTTTGCGCATGACATATATGGGCGCACTTGGCGTGATGAACTCCAATTATATCGAGAAACGGATTGTGTAAGAAAATATCCTTATTTTTGCAATTCCCGGGGACAGATACCCCGGGAATTTTTGTGCTGTACACATGACAAAGCAAGTTATATTATTCGATAACTACGATTCTTTTACCTACAACCTGCTACATCTTTTGAAAACAGTGCGGCCTGGTTACCGGTTCGATGTTTTCAGGAACAGAGATCGCACAATTCTGCGGGAAACACCTCACGTGCTGGTTATTGGACCAGGTCCTATGACTCCGGCTGAGACTGGTTTGTTGCAGGAATATTTTGAGTTTGTGGTTGAAAAAAAGCAAATTCCTGTTTTTGGTGTATGTCTTGGAATGCAGTTTTTGGCCTGGCGCGAGGGTATTAAAGTAAGCCGTTCGACCCAGCCGGCACATGGAGCAGCAGTTATTGTAAAGCACCGTCAAAATGATATTTTCGAAGGAGTCAATGCCCGCTTTGAAGGTGCAAGATATAATTCGTTGGAAGTGCAAGCAAAGCAAATTAATAATTCACCCGAGTTTAAGCTATTGGCACACGCTCCAGAGAATAATGCTGCAATGGCGCTCAAACATAATTATCAACCATGGACTGGCGTGCAGTTTCACCCCGAAAGTTTTCTTACATCTCAGGGCGCATTAATCATTGATAATTTTTTCAAACAATATGTTGAAGTTTAGTGCACATCCTATTTCAGTCAACCATATAATTGACCTGCAAGCGGCCATTAATCTTGTGGAGCAATGGGACGGGTCATTGCTCTATACCAGTCCTGATGTAGATGGTGAACATAATATCATTCTGGCTTTTAATCCATTGCATGATATTGATGATAGTGAGCCACTGGAAACAATTGATCACTTATTGCAAAATCATCAATTCACTTTTCCCTGGATTTTTGGTTATTTGGGTTACGACACAAAAGGTCTGTTGGAGGAAGGGGGCATTTATCATAATTTGCGCGATACAGGGTTCTCACTTTACCGGTTTCATGTGTATCAATACGTAATTATTCTAGATCAGCAATGGTCCGTTAAAGATGCTTTCGAACTCCAATCGAACGCAGAAAAACAAAATATGCTCAATATTGAACAAGCCTTTAATATTTCGCAAAATGACCCAGAGCATTTTTCGGTTTTTCATTTACACTCCGTTCCAGATCAAAAAGGGTTTATGAAAGGGGTTAGGAGAATTCAGGAATACATAAGGGCAGGAGATATTTACCAGGTGAATTTAACGCGAAAAATTTCGGGTCGATTTCAAGGTAATGAGCAAGCCGCTGCTCTGGCGCTTTTAAAATCGAATCGCATCGAATTTGGCGTTTTTTATAAATCAAAAGATCAGTACCTCATTTCAACTTCTCCCGAAAGATTTTTCAAAATACAGAAAGATAAAATTACAGCTTCTCCGATTAAAGGAACTGCACCTCGCCTGAATGGCGACAATGAGGGCGGTCAGAAACTCATTCATGACCAAAAAAACTTGAGGGAGCTCGCCATGATCACAGACTTATTGCGTAACGATATTTCAAAAATTTGTTCCCCGGGCAGCGTAAAGGTCAATGGTTTTCCAATATTAAAAACACTGAAAAATGTGTATCATTTAGTGGCTGATGTGGAAGGAACCCTTGATGATAAGCTTTTTTCGCATATTATTAAAGCGCTCTTTCCCGGTGGGTCCATTACCGGTTGTCCCAAGGTCAGGGCCTGTCAGATAATTGAAGAGCTTGAGCAAAAGGGCAGGGGACCCTATACCGGCAGCTTTGGTTATCTATCGGGCAACGGTGAAATGGATTTTAATATTCTTATTCGTACGGTATTTATTGAACTTAACCAGCTTTCTTTCAATGTGGGTGGGGGTATTACTTTACTTTCCGATCCTGAGGATGAATACGAAGAAACACTACACAAAGCACAAAACATCTTAAAAGCTCTCAAGCAATGAACTTTTGCCTGTAAATGCTTTGTAATGTGGATTTAACGAAAAATTAACATGTTTTAGTACGTTTCCGCAAACGTTTTCATTGTGTTGTGTGTTGAATATCAAAAGGTTATTTCTTTGTTGTCTGATACAGCAAATCCAAAATAATATATTATTTTTGTATGCTGGATATAAAAGCGAATTTTAATAAGTTTTAATCAAACATAAAAACGATTTAATTATGACTAAACACGTTTATACCTTTGGCGATGGTAAGGCTGAAGGAAAAACAGAAATGAAAAATTTGTTGGGTGGTAAAGGTGCTAACCTTGCTGAAATGAATCTTATCGGTGTTCCGGTACCTGCAGGTTTTACAATTACTACTGAAGTATGTACAAAATATAACCAGGAGGGTGAAGAAGCCACATTTGCTGCCATCAAAGGAGAGGTAGAAAAGGCTGTAAAAGCCACAGAAGATGCTATGGGCGCCAAATTCGGTTCTCAAACCGATGAATTCCCGTTGCTGCTTTCTGTTCGCTCCGGTGCACGCGTTTCAATGCCAGGTATGATGGATACAGTACTTAACCTGGGAATGAATGACGATACAGTTAAGATTGTAGCAGAAAAATCAGGCAACGAACGTTTTGCCTGGGACTCCTACCGCCGTTTTATCCAAATGTACGGTGATGTGGTAATGGGCGTTGAGGCCGAAAAAGGTGAAAGTGATCCTTTCGAGGTTGAAATCGAAAAAATTAAAGAAGAAAAAGGTTATAAATTAGATACAGAATTTACACCAGAAGACCTAAAAAAACTTGTTGAGGCCTTTAAAAAGGTAATTAAAGATAAAACAGGAAAAGCATTCCCCAATGACCCATGGGAACAACTTTGGGGTTCTGTTGCTGCTGTTTTTGGCAGTTGGAACAACAAGCGTGCTATTTATTACCGACGTATGCATCAAATACCTGACGAGTGGGGAACTGCCGTAAACGTTCAGGCTATGGTGTATGGTAACATGGGTAAAAACTCCGCTACAGGTGTGGCCTTTACGCGCGACGCTGGTACCGGAGAAGATATCTTTAACGGTGAATACCTGATCGACGCTCAGGGTGAGGATGTTGTTGCCGGTATTCGCACACCACAGGAAATTACAAAAGAAGGTTCTTTGCGCTGGGCTAAGCGTGCAGGTATTTCTGAAGACAAACGTAAAGCTGAATTTCCATCACTGGAAGAAGCTATGCCGAAAGTCTATAAGGAATTGGATACCGTTCAGCAAAAGCTTGAGGACCACTACAAAGATATGCAGGACCTTGAGTTTACCATTCAGGATGGTAAATTATGGATGCTCCAAACCCGTAACGGAAAACGTACAGGTGCCGCCATGGTAAAAATGGCCGTAGATATGATGGAAGAAGGCATGATAGACGAAAAAACTGCCATGCTGCGCATTGAACCCAATAGGCTTGATGAATTGCTTCACCCTGTATTTGATAAGGAGGCTATTAAAGATGCTAAAGTATTATCAAAAGGACTGCCTGCTTCTCCAGGTGCAGCCACTGGTCGTGTAGTATTCGACGCTGACGATGCAGAAGAGTGGAAGGACCGTGGCGAAAAAGTTATTTTGGTACGTACCGAAACTTCTCCCGAAGACCTCAGCGGTATGAACGTATCAGAAGGTATTCTTACTTCTCGTGGTGGGATGACTTCGCACGCTGCTGTTGTAGCTCGCGGTATGGGTAAATGCTGTGTTTCCGGAGCCGGTGATGTAATTGTAAACTATGCCAAAAAACAATTTACTGTTGACGGTACAGCCTATAAAGAAGGCGATTGGATTTCGCTTAACGGTTCTACCGGCGAAGTTTACGAAGGTAAAGTAGCTACTATTGATCCAGAATTGGCCGGAAACTTTGGTCAGATTATGGAATTGGCTGAAAAATATACCCGCATGGATGTACGCACAAATGCTGACACACCACATGATGCGGAAACAGCATTTAACTTTGGTGCCAAAGGTATTGGTCTTTGCCGTACTGAGCACATGTTCTTCGAAGGCGAACGCATTAAAGCCGTTCGTGAAATGATTTTGGCCAACGATGAAGCTGGTCGTCGTAAGGCGCTTGGCAAATTGTTGCCCTGGCAGCGCGAGGATTTTGAAGGTATTCTTAAAGCTATGGACGGATACGGAGTAACAATCCGCTTGCTCGATCCACCATTGCACGAGTTTACGCCAAACGATGAAAAATCGCAGGAGCAAATGGCCAAAGAACTTGGTATACCTGCTGATGAAGTGAAAGCTAAAGTTGAATCACTCCACGAATTTAACCCAATGTTGGGCCACCGTGGATGTCGCCTCGGAAATACTTATCCTGAAATTACAGAAATGCAGGCGCGTGCCATTATCGAAGCAGCTTGCAACCTCAAGTCACAAGGACTGAATCCGAAGCCGGAAATTATGGTACCACTTATTGGTACAGTTGCCGAACTGAAAATGCAGGAAGAAATCATCCGCAGTGTAGCAGCTGATGTATTCAAAGAAAAGGGTGTAGAGGTTGATTACCTTGTAGGTACAATGATCGAGATTCCACGCGCTGCACTTACTGCAGACGAGGTAGCTGAAGTTGCCGAATTCTTCTCTTTTGGTACCAACGACCTTACCCAAATGACTTTCGGTTATTCGCGTGACGATGCCGGTAAATTCTTACCCATTTACCTTGAAAAAGGCTTGCTGAAAAACGATCCTTTCCTGGTATTGGATCAAACAGGAGTCGGACAACTCGTTGAAATGGGAACACAGAAAGGCCGCAGCACTAAGAAAGACCTGAAAGTAGGTATTTGTGGTGAGCACGGCGGTGAGCCAAGTTCAGTAGAATTTTGCCACCGTGTGGGAATGAACTACGTTTCATGCTCGCCATACCGCGTACCAATCGCACGTTTGGCTGCCGCACAGGCAAATATTCGCTAGTTTCGTTTTGTTAATAAAATTCGAAATATCTCAAAAGCCTCCGGAAACGGGGGCTTTTTTTGGTGGCATATTTTCCTAAAGCTATCAACTGATTGAATTTTAGTGGATTGACTCAAAAAATCTGTAAAAAGTGCCAAATAGCAACTTAGCCGATGACTATGCTCAAAGCAACCCAGGAGGGTTCATATTTATAGAATTATAGCAAGAAAGAATACAACTACACAGCCAACCCAGGTTACAAAAACCAAAACCTTAAGCAAAACCCTGCCATACATCCCGCTTGCTTTATCTCTTACTGCCGTTGCTCTTGCCGTTTTTATGGACTGGCAGTACTGGCTCAACCTGGCTACAGCTACTTTTATTGCTTTTTTAGCATTGATTAAAAAGTAAAACCGCTCCAAAACCCCTTCCCAATATCGGGGACACTAAATTTTGATTTTAATGTGGGATTAGCAGGGGGAATTCGATTTATTTAAAGTTAACTTTTATTTTTTTATATTATTATCAATTGACAAATCCCAGAACCACCATTTGTTGGGGGCGTTTTTTTCAACTTCATATTTACGGATATAACCTACCTTGTATAAGTTAAGAAATAAAATAAATACCTTTTTATATTCATTTTTCGGCAATTCAATTATGCGATAAAGATTGCCCTGATTAACTCCTTTTCTTAATAAAACACAAGGTGTAAACGTAGGCTTTAGCTTACTATACTTAATAGCTGTTTCAACATCTTCATTTTTTACATCTGATTGTATGATCAAGTATATTAAGTCCTCAAGAAATTTCTTTTTATCATTTATTTCAAGAATTTCAAACTCCTGAATCAGTCTATCAATCCCTTCTAAATCTTGACCAAATTTATTAACTAATATTTCAGTTTCTAAAGTCATAATAAATTTTATTGAGGTTTTATAGTAATATAGGGTTTACTTTTATTTAATTCTCCTTTAAACACATCTATCCTACGTGGTAAAGCATCTATTTTAGAAGGAGCACCAGGCGCACCAGGCAATGAATTTTTAATTTTTTTCCATTGCTTATTCGTTAAGCCTTGAATTACATAGTCAAAGTCTGATGTTGCTTTGGCAGTTACCCGATCGCGCGGATTTGTAATCCGTGCGCGTTACCTAAGTTAAAATCACTATCGACATATTAAAGCTTAATTATATGTAATCAACTTTTGCGATTCTAAAATCACTTCGATTGCATAAGATAAATTTGCATAATTTCTCGCAGAACTAAAAAAATATTCCCATGGTTCGTTTACTATCATATCTTCAACCGGATTTTGATGGATATATTCCAGCTTTTCGTAGAAAAATTTATTACTGTAAATCAGTTCCGGGTGATTGCCATCCTGCCACACTTTATAGTTTTGACCACGCTTTAGCCCTTTACATTAGTGTTTGAGAAATGGCAAAATCCATTCCCTTCTGCTTTCAGGTTCTTCTTGTATTTGACGCACAATCTCTTTCGAGGTAAACTTCTTAAAATCCCTCAATATATCTGACAAACTAAAACCTTCATCGGCTTTGCACAATAAATGTAAATGACTGTGCATTAAGACCCAACCAAAAATGACTAATCCTTTATGCTTTTGGCAATATTCTAATGAATTTACAATCGTTAGCTTGTGGTTTTTACGAGTAAAAATATCAACCCAACCAACTGTGGTCATGGTGATAAAATAGGCTTTGCTGTTGTCGTGAATCTTGTATTTTTCTGACATATAGCAAAAGTACAGAATCTATTTAAATTCGAAAAGCTTTTATCTGAGCAACAGGCACGGATTACAAATCCGCGCTATCGGGGGGGGCGGCACAGCTCTTTTTTATTCAATTGAACGGCGAAGCCCTCACGAACACAATTGAAAATTTAAGTGATTGTGAGTAAAATAAAAGTGATCATAAAAATGTGCTGTGACGGCTTGGCATGGATTTTTCCGCCGGCAGGCGGACGCAGTGCTGACGATTGATGACGAATACCGCTTTTCCTGCCTTGTGCGGTGGGGTTTAATATTGAAGTTTTCCTGGATCTTTTCGGTTGTCCCAAAATGAATAAAGTTCTATAACACTGTCTTCTTCATTGATATTATAGAATAAACTGTTGTGTTTAGTTACAAGGGCTTTCCGTATATCTTCAATGGCTGAAGCTTTAAATTGATATGGGTTTTTCTGTATTTGTTCTATTACTTTGTTAGTCTTCTGAGCAAAATTGCGGACTTCTTTTTCTGTCCATTTATTTTCAAGGTATGCTATTATTGCTTCAAAGGTTTCTTCTGCTTCTTCTGTCCATTTTACTTTTAAAGCCATTTCTCATACTTTTTCATAACTTCACTATGATCTTTAGTTTGCCCATTTTTAGCTTGTGTCATTCCTCTTTTTACAGATTCCTGAACATTTACAGGCAAATCATTCCAAAAATCAGTATCGCTTAACTGTTTAGCCAGAATTGCTCTAATGGCATTTAGTATAGTTTCATCATTGACCTTGTCAATCAAGTTATGTAAGTCTGATTTTAATTCAATCGAGTCCATAATTTCCATTGTTTTATTCTCCTACAAATTTAACGATTAATATTGACTTTTAGTTTCGGATAAAGGATGCAACTTCTCTAATTTGCTTTTCAGGTTGTCCAGGCTATTGATTTTGTAACGTTCGGTTGAGCTTACATATTTGTGTCGGGCCATGTATTTAAACCAATCAATATTTTACACTTTGACCAACAAAAACTATTTTTAAGCTCGCGCCAGCGGGGGTTCTATATTATCGGATGAATTAATTGTCATCGGTTTACTTAAAAAAACATCCTGATAAAGACGCAAATAGTAACTCTGCCCATGACTATCCTCAAAACATTTTATCTGTGGGGCTTCCTTTACCCATGCTAATTTAAAACCTTTTCAAATTACCCATTTCCGAAAAAAAACACATGTTTGCCGTTTTTTAGCTCATCGGCATTTCATAAATTCACCATGCGAAATCTCGGCTATTGGTAATGTTTTAAAAGACTGATTATGCGTGTACAACGGCTCCCTCAAAAACCTGCTCAAACTGAACCTTCAGAGCAGGTCGATCTAAGTTTACTGGATCCATTAATTGAAAAGTATAAAGCCAAAAAAGGTAATATGATTCCTTTGCTGCAGGGCACACAGGATATATTTGGGTATTTGCCCCGTCCCGCCTTTGGCAAAATAGCAGAAGAAACCGGACTAAACCTCAATGATATGTTTGGTGTGGCTACTTTTTATGCCCAGTTTCGACTGAAGCCCGTTGGAAAGCATATTGTGAAAGTATGTCACGGCACAGCATGTCATGTGCAAAATGCTACAAAAATTAGTGAAGCACTGGAAGATACGCTGGGTGTAAAAGATGGTGAAACAACTGATGATATGAGCTTTACACTTGAGTCTGTAGCCTGCCTTGGATGTTGCTCTCTTGCTCCGGTAATGATGGTCGGCGATGAAACATATGGAAATTTGGATGGTAAAAAAGCCTCAAAAATTGTAAAGGATATCCGTCGCAGCGAGCAAAACTGATTTGTTTAAGAATACAAGCATTTATCTGATAAAATCTCACACCAATTTATGGAAAAACTTCAGGTTAAAGTAGATATAGGCAGTTCCGGTATTGCAGCCGGTGCCGGTAAGGTGCATACACACCTTCAGGACATCATCAAACAAGATCAGTTGCCAATTGATTTGCAGCAAACAAGCGGTATTGGGATATGTTATAAAGAACCTCTTGTGGAGGTTAAAGATGCTGATGGTACCTATTTGTATGGTGATATGACGCCCGAGTTGATTGAAGATGTCTTAAACAGCCATCTCAAACTCAATGTGCCATTGGAAAAATATGTAGTGCACACAGCCAGTTTCGATACACCGCACAATGGTTTTTTAAATGACCAGATACGCATTGCTTTGCGGCATTGTGGTGTTATTGATCCGGAAAGAATTGAAGAATATGAGGTACATGAGGGGTATAAAGCGATTAAAAGTCTTTTAAAAAACAAGGTGGAGTCGCCTCAGGTAATACAAACCATTATCGATTCCGGTCTTCGGGGGCGCGGAGGTGGCGGTTTCCCAACGGGCTTAAAATGGAAATTTGCTTTCAACAGTAAATCAGACGAAAAATATATTATTTGCAATGCCGATGAGGGCGACCCGGGTGCGTTTATGGACCGGTCTTTACTCGAAGGAGATCCGCATGCTGTGCTGGAAGGTATGATTATCGGAGCTTATGCCATGGAGGCCACCGGAGGTGTAATTTATTGCCGCGCAGAATATCCGCTGGCCATAAAGAGACTTAGTAAAGCTATTCAACAGGCGCATGAAAAAGGATATTTAGGAAAAAATAGTTTTGGTATCGAAGGATTCGACTTTGATATTTATGTAAAAGAAGGTGCAGGCGCTTTCGTGTGTGGAGAAGAGACCGCCTTAATTGCCTCTATCGAAGGCAAAAGAGGTATGCCCCGCAAGCGACCGCCTTTTCCGGCTGTATCAGGTTTGTGGGAAAAACCTTCCAATATCAATAATGTGGAAACACTGGCCAATATCCCCTGGATTATAAACAACGGGCCGGAAAAGTATGCTGCTTACGGAACTGAGAAAAGTAAAGGAACAAAGGTTTTTGCACTGGCCGGTAAAATCAATCGAGGCGGCCTGGTAGAAGTGCCCATGGGTATTTCCATCGAAGATGTGGTATACAAACTTGGCGGTGGTATTCCCGATAATAAAAAGCTCAAAGCTGTACAGCTTGGTGGCCCTTCCGGAGGTTGTATCCCTGCCCACTTGCTCGATACAAAGGTTGATTACGAATCGGTAACAGCTACCGGAGCCATAATGGGCTCAGGTGGTTTGGTGGTAATGGATGAGACAACCTGCATGGTCGATGTGGCTAAGTTCTTCCTCGATTTTACACGCAAAGAGTCCTGTGGAAAATGCACTTTCTGCCGAATTGGTACAAAACGTATGCTTGAAATCCTTACGAGAATTAGTGAAGGGGATGGCAAACCAGAAGATATTGATAAATTGCTTGATCTTGGAGAAGAGGTGAAGAAGAATTCACTCTGTGGTTTAGGTCAAACAGCTCCCAACCCGGTATTGACCACCATTCGATACTTCCGTGATGAATATGAAGCCCATATAAACGATAAAAAATGTCCCGCCGCTGTGTGTAAACAATTATTGCATTACGAAATTGATCCTGAGAAATGTACAGGTTGTACGGTTTGTGCCAGAGCTTGCCCGACCGATGCCATTTTAGGTGAGCGAAAAGGTGTGCACGTCATCGACCAGGAAAAATGTATACAATGCGGTGAGTGCTACAGCAAGTGTAATTTCGATGCAGTTTTAGTTTCATAAACCCGACAAAAAAGTATTTATGAGCGATAAAGTCAATATAATTCTCAATGGAAAAAATATCAAAACCAATGCTGGTGAAACCATTCTGGAGATGGCCCGCCAACATAAAATTGATATTCCTACTCTGTGTTACGATGAGCGTTTGAAACCCAACTCATCATGTTTTGTATGCGTGGTGGAGGTTGAGCAAAACGGTAAAAAAAGCATGCAACCATCTTGTTCTACATTCGTGAACGAGGGCATGCACATCAACACATCCAATGAGGCTGTAAAAAAGTCCAGAAAAACTGCTTTGGAACTAATGCTCAGTAATCACTATGCTGATTGTGTGGGTCCATGCAAAGAAGAGTGTCCTGCAGGGGTAGATGTACAAGGCTACATATCACTTATTGAAAAGGAGCATTACAGTGATGCCATTGCTTTGATAAAAGAAACCAACCCGCTCCCGGCCATTTGTGGTCGCGTGTGTGTGCGTCCATGCGAGGTGGCATGTCGGCGTAATTTGCTGGACGAGGATAATGCCGTCGGAATTGATTATTTGAAACGTTTTGCAGCTGATCAGGACTTTAACAGCAAGCATTATCATAAACCTGAAATAGCTGAATCTACCGGTAAACGTGTTGCCATAGTTGGTGCCGGCCCGGGCGGGTTATCTGCAGCATGGTTTTTACAACAAAAAGGCCATCAATGTGATATTTTTGAGGCTCAGCCCCATGCAGGCGGTTGGTTGCGGTATGGCATACCTGAATACCGGCTTCCGAATGATATTCTCGATAAAGAAGTGGAGCGCATCACAGAATTGGGTGTGAAAATTAACTATAATCAAAAACTGGGCGATAATTTAAGTTATGCGCAACTTGAAAAAGATTTCGATGCCACCATTTTAACCATCGGATCACAAAGAGGAACATTGCTCCGCGCCGAGGGTGAAGATGCTGAAAACGTATTTTCAGGGATCGATTTTTTGCGCAATATGGAAATGACCGGGCAGCGATACGACTTTACAGGCAAAAAAGTAGCTGTAGTAGGTGGTGGCAATACCGCCATGGATTGCTGCCGCACTGCCATTCGCTGCGGGTCAACAGATGTTAAAGTTGTTTATCGCCGCACAGAGAAAGAGATGCCGGCCAACCCGATAGAGATTCACGAGTCGAAACTTGAGGGAGTGGAATACAATCTATTGACCAACCCGGTAAAGGTCAATAAGGATGATGAAGGCCGGGTGAAAAGTATGACCCTTATAAAAATGGAGCTGGGCGAACCCGATGAGAGCGGTCGCCGCAGGCCTAAACCCATAGAGGGATCGGAGTACGATGAGGAGTTTGATTATATCCTGGCAGCTATTGGTCAGAAAACCGACATCAACTTTTTGGATGATATTAACCAAAACAGCCAGAACGGCGAATTGGTAGCCAACCGTTGGGGCGACATTGATGCAAACGAACAAACATTACAAACCTCCATTCCTTCGGTTTTTGCAGCAGGTGATGGCGTTACAGGTCCTGCCACAATTATAGAGGCTGTAGCTCAGGCTAAAACTGCTGCACACAGTTGCCATCAGTTTTTAATGGGAGAGGAGATTAAACCAGAACCCAAAGAATTTTTCAGTCGCAAAGCAAACTTTAAGAAGCAGGAGAAAAAAGATTATGCGGAAAGGTATCAAAAGCAAATGCGGGAAGAGATGCCCACTTTACCCGAAAATGAGCGCGTGAATTTTAATGAAGTTGAATTGGGATATGCCGGAGTGGAAGTGGCAAAGCGCGAAACACAACGCTGCCTTGAGTGTGGCTGTAGTGCATTGCATACTTGCGATTTAAAGGCTTATGCTACTGAATACCAGGCAGAACAAATGGCTTTTAGCGGTGAATTTAAAGATTTTGAACCCGATCATTCACACCCCTTTATAGAAATCGATAATAACAAATGTATTTTGTGTAGCCGATGTGAGAGAGTCTGTAAAAATATAGTGGGAGCCAATGCTCTTGGATTAGTGGAACGTGGATTTGAAACTTACATTGCACCGAGCATGGGCAATTCTCTCAACGATACCAATTGCGAATCTTGCGGTATGTGCATTTCTGCATGCTCAACAGGCGCTATAACGGAGAATGTACTCTTTAAGCCATTGCCGGTAAAAATGGAAACATCAAAAACAATCTGTAATTACTGCAGTATTGGATGCGAAATAGAAATACATAACAAAAATGGTTTTGTAACAGCTGTGGAAGGTGCTGAAGGCACAGTGAACAGGGACGGCAATATATGTCGCTATGCAAGATTTGGTTATCACTATTTGAATGATAACCGCAGAATAACAAAACCGTTGATAAAAGAAAACGGCCAATTCCGTGAAGCTGAATTTGACGAAGTTTTTGAATTAATTAAAAAATACTTCGACAAAACAGATGGAGATAAAAACGCATTGTTTGCCGGCTCACGCCTCTCGAATGAGGAGCTTTACCTTGCCGGCAAGTTGGCTCGTGAAGGTATGAAAACCCAAAATGTCGGTAGCTTCCATTACCTGGGTCGCGAATATGGTTATCTGAATAATAACCGACACAATGTAGCTTTTGACCAGCTTAAAGATGCAGGAAAATTTTTCTTACTGGGGGCTGATATCAATGCAGATAATGCGGTAGCTGGTTTTATGGTTCAGCAACAGGTTTCCGAAAACAACACTCCCTTGGTTGTGATTACCGATAAGAAGGAATCATCTATGTCGTATAAAGCTGATGAAACTTTGCATGTGCAATCTTATTACGATCTGGTAAAAGCCATGAATCATTATATAGTTTCAGCGGGAAAGGAGAACCAAATGTTTATTGATGCCCAGTGCGATAATTTTGAAACTTATAAATCAGCGCTTCTGGCGAGTGATTATAATACGCTCATTAAGCGGGCCGGCTTGCCACAAGAACAGGTCGAAAAGCTTGCCGATGCTTATAACCTTGAACCAAACGCCATATTAATATTTTCTGAAAAAGAAGTTGATACAGGAACTTCACAGGAGATTCTTAACCTGGCCATGATAACCGGAAAGCTGGGTAAAACGGCCATGGGCATTATAGCCCTGAAGGAGAAAAATAATGCCCAGGGACTGATGGATATGGGTATGGCTCCGGCACTTACTATTGGTGGTGAAATGACTGTCAATACTGACGGAACCCTGAAGATGAAAGTTCAGGAAGGCGCCTTTAAAAACCTGATGATTCTGGGTGAAGACCCGGTGGGAACAGCTAAAAATCAGCATGATATTGCAAAGCTAATGGACAATGCTTCATTTGTTGTTGTGCAAGATGCTTTTATGACAGAAACCGCAAAGCTTGCAGATGTTGTTTTACCGGCGTCATTTACCATAGAATCAAGTGGTAGCTATACCAACACCAACCGTTTCATTCAATCGTATACACATCACTTTAGTGCCAAAACAGGTAAAACTACTTTTCATCAGCTTGTAGCCTTGTTGGACAAATATGGAATTGAAACAGCTAAAGATGCTGCTTATGTGATGGATGAAATCGCTCGTGAGTTGCCCGGGGCAATGGACAATAAACTACATTTTAAAGCAACAGAGCACATTGGCGAGAGTGCTATGTTCAATCATGGAGCAGATTCTATTAATAAAGCATTTGATGAAATGTTTGAGCGTGCATTTACAAAAAAGCGAATAGAGGTAGAAGCCGGTTTTTATGCCTAATGCAATAGTAAATACTTAAAAATATAGCCATGAAGAACTTTAAAAACATTGACGAGATTCTGGATTTTGCCATGCAAAGTGAACAGGAAGCGGTAGATTTTTATAACAAATTGGCATCAGACGCAAAAACGAAGGATATGCAGGAAATTTTTGAGCAGTTTGCGCAAGAGGAGGTTAGCCATAAAGCCCGGCTAAAAGAAATAAAAACAAACAGAACATTCGAAGTGCCTGACGAGAAAGTATCTGATTTGCAAATTGCTGATTATACAACAAAAGTACAGCCTAAACCCGACATGGATTACCAGGACGCCCTTGTGGTGGCCATGCAAAAAGAAAAGGCAGCATTCAGACTGTATACAAATCTTGCCAAACGTGCACCTAACACCGACATGCAAACACTTTTTGAAGCCCTGGCAATGGAAGAATCAAAACATAAACTTCGTTTTGAGCTGGAATATGATGAACATATCCTGCGTGAGAACTAAAAATTATTGCAGATAAACCACAAGAGGCTGTCCAAATAGGTTCGAAGACGTCATAGCGAGAGAAACGAAGCTATCTGTTAAAAACTTGAAGGAAATCAAACAGATCGCTTTGTCGCTCTCACTTTCGCTCTACTAATACGGCAAGTCGTTCCGCACAATGACGGCAATGTTTTACTTTTTGGACAGTCTCTTTCATCGGTTGTTTTTTACTGAAATATTTTTAAACTCAATACGCAGCAGGTTGTTTATAATTTACGTAAACATTAAAC
>NZ_JBSRDC010000072.1:0-34539 GCF_055145285.1 Salinivirga sp.
TGATCTTGAATTTTTTGCAACTTTTTTTTTCAAGAAAAAAAGTTTAGTGAATAAATGAATACTTTAAAATTCAACTCACAAATCTAAAAACCCTAAACTGGGTCATGCATTGCACAAAACAGGAAAGCAAGCAACAATAAATCAAGCACATTGAGGCTTCGTGTTCAAAAAATATTCAGAAAGTGCTGGCGTCTTTGGTGATCTAATACAACTTTTAAACAACTGATTTCAACTCATTTCTCACCCTTTTTAAACGGGGTGCAGTTAAATTAAGCTTATCAAGTGTATTCATCTTTTGATATAATTGGTTGCAGGTTACAATACCCTGCTCGAGCAATATTTTTTTATGTGCTTTGGTCAAATTGCGCAATATGGTGATGGGGTAAATTTTATAATCTTCAATCAGGTTTTTCAGACCTTTTCCATGCGGATAGTCCCATGCCAGCAAATCCAATCCACTGCATTTCCCGTATTGAATAGAGTCTTCAGAAAAGCGGGTATTGGTGACAACCCATCCCTTAAATTCGTAATTTCTGGTGGCGGAAATTCCTTTTCGCTTTTTCACAATATCATTCACCCGTGAATGCACATACAATGGCACCTGCACACTAACCTGTTTCCCCTGATGCTTGCTGTATTTACATTCTACCAGGTGTTGTTTTTTATCATACGTGGCAATTACATCCATTTCGTGCGTTACACAATTCCCTTCTACCACTATCCCAACTTCTGTGGCATAGCCTTGCTTTGCAAACAATTGACCGATAAGTGTTTCAAACGGATAGCCCGAGGGCCCCAATTCCAGAATAGCTTGTTTCAAACGGTACCGCAGCCCTGATACATCGGGTTGTTGTTTGAGCAATGAAAAGGCGTGGCCATATATTTTTCTCGTGGTTACCCCGGGATAGAGCCATTTATACATCTCCTCCACAATCTTGTTGATAGCACTTTCATTGGCGCCGGCATTGCGCAATGACCGTTTTAGTTTTTCTACGGAAAAGGGCTCCTGCTCACCTGAAGCTTTGGTTACCAATATTTGTTTTTCTGACATGCAGGTAAAGATAATTAAAAAAGCTATCGAGTTGGTCAGTTTTAGCTTACAATACGTCTAATCTCATTGGGCAAAAAGCTTCTTTTCGGGCACGTATTTAAGGATGTTATCCTCGACCACAAATAAATATTTCTGGTCAAAAAGCGGGATTCCTTTAACGCTGAAAGTATTGATAATTTGCCCATTAAGGTCAGTAGTTACATAATCAACATTTCGATTGTAATAAAACACGCGGTTTTTAATTGTATCAAGCGGAATAAACAGTTTATTATTAATTGTGTGCAAGGTATCTTCTTTAACTTCGTAGTGATAATACCTGTCATCGCTTCCACCAAGATAGACATCCATAATTGATGTTGTAGTCTCATTCATTGCACTGGTATCAGTATTGGGCATATAACCCTTTGACATCAGCCTCTGAACATATGTTTTACCCGGCAGGTTGAGTTCTCTTGCAATAAGGGTTAAATCATCCGGATCAACAAATAAAATATATTTTGTAGCTGCAAGAATAAGTTTTTCGGTCAACAGGGCATCTGACACGAAGCTCACATTAAGATCTTTAAAAGCCTGAATTTCACCTGATTCCTTATCTAAAACTGCTATAAATGGTTTTCCTTCGAGCCTTGGCTTACGGTGATAAAGTGCAATGCCTTTATTTACAAGCAAAATTTTATCCATATAATTCAATAAAACCGAAGCAGACATTTTTCGCACAGGCAATTTAGTTTCCCAAAGTACTTTTCCTTTATAAGAAATGGCCCCGATTTTAGTTGCACCCGCAAAATATAAGGCATTATCAACATTCAAAATATTTGACTTTACATTCGTGATGTACATGCTTGGAATAGAATATGACGGAATTACCAGGTAACCCAATAAGCCACCAATAATCATACTTGCAGCAGCGGCAGCTACAGCGCCACCTTTTTGATTAACCTCAATCTCCTTGTAGGTTCTGATAGGGTATTCCCATCCTTTCCCGTTGATCGGATTAATATTAAAAAGTCCTTTTGCACTATATAAATGTGAGGTATCGTTCAAATGAATTCTTTCATCTAAAGTAGAAAACATATCGATGGGTCTTTCCCATAAAGTCTTTCCATTTTCTATATTCACTCCGCGAAACCCATCTGTTTTTTTAGCACGATTTCTATTGAATGGTGCTCCATAGGCAACACCAAGTGAGTCGTTCCAGTAAAAAAGATTCATATCGGTATACCATGCCTTTTTTCCTGTATAAGTATTTACATGATAGGCCAACCATTTCTCATTTATAAATGCCTTTCCATTATAAATTGTAGCATCAACATACCTGCCCTTAATACGCCAATAGGTCTTGTTTTGAAAAGGGTTTATGGCTTCGAGCGCTCCTTTTTGAACAGGGGTAAACTCTGTGATTTTCCGATCGTAATGAATGAGCATCAAGGTATCGTTAATCAAATCAAAAAATCTGACCGGATACCTAAATTGAATATTTTTTGTTTCGACATAGTCTCTGACCAGCTCTTTTGGCGCTGTATTTTTGATTGTTGTCGATCGTTGAGTTCCTGCCTGTGCAAGTCCAGAATTTGAAAAAACAAATAGTAAAATTGATATACAAATAAGCTGTTTAACTGACATAAAGAATTGAGATTAAAAAAATTTGATCATTAGCATTACAATTATACAAATTTTCATTTTAACAACAATAAACCCAAACAAAAACATCTAAAAGTAAATTTTTGAATTTGTAAAATCGAGATAAAGAATAAATTTTAAACCCTAAGACCCTGCGTGTCCAGAACTAACTCAACCTCTGGAACGCTAATCGAAGACGGAAACGAAGCCCTCACTAAAAGAATTTTAGCGGTTATTTTGTTAGGAGCATAGCGTAGAAAAATACCTGCAATACTGACAAAGAGAAGTGAGGGTTTCGCTCGAGGAACTTCTTTTATAGTAAAAACTTGAGGGATTGCTCTCAAATTTGTAATATTTGGGCTTTGTTTGGCAGTAACTCAGGAATTGTTAATCAGTTGGGCTTTGCTGGAATTTTACGAAACCAAAAATTTCTATCTGGTTTTTGCTTATTCTAAAAACTACAGTATAGCCTTTGTATATTAAATCTCGGATTGATTCGTCCTCAAAGTATATCGATTTTCTGTAAATTTTAGGATTATCAGGTATCTTTTTTATTTTTTCTGTTAGATTTTTTTTGAACCTTTTTGCTGCTGTAGGATTGTCAATGGCTATAAATTGTAACTGTTTTGCCAGACGTTGGACAAAAGTTTCCTTGTAAACAAATCTCATTTATTCGGCTATATTATTTGGTCCAACCTGCGTTCAAATTCACTTTGAGAAAGAAATGTGGCTTTTCCTTCATTAATTTCATCTAATTCTTTCTGTAAATATTCTCTGTTAGCCGTATAATCAACGTTATCACTAACTATCTCAACCTCATCTTTGCTGAACTTGCTTAGTAACCAAATAAATTTATCGTAAACTTTATCATTTATTTTGAGCTGTATTGTTCGCATAAAAGCATTTTTTACAAATATACGAAAAGTAGATAATATTGTTTTGAGAAAATCGATTAAGCCGGGATTTTCATTTAGGTAAACCGATAAGCGAAGCCCTCACTAAAAGAATTTTATCGGTTCTTCTGTTGCGAGCTTTGCGTAAAAAAACCACCAGCACTGCTAAAAAACAAGAAGTGAGAGTTTCGCTCATTAAACAAGGGGTTGCAATCCCTTATTAAGAAAAAATACCTGCATTATTGAAAATGACAAGTGAGGGTTTCGCTCGGGGAAGGAATAATCTAAAAATCTTTCCATCCGATTAGTTTTCCGTGAGGTGTTTCCATTGTTTTGTCGCCACCATACACAACAGCACCTTTATTTTCTGCTTCGGTGAGTTTGTTCCAGTATTTCAATCCTCTGAAAAACTTAACATTATATGTGGCGCCAGATTTAATTTCGTATGTTTCGACATGGGGCCCATTTTCAACTAACAAATCAATTTCATTGCCGATATTGTCGCGCCAGAAGTAAATAGATGGTGTTTCTGCTTTATTGAAATAGGTTTTTATTAATTCAGCAATCACCCAGTTCTCGAACAGCCCTCCTCGTAAATAATGGGTTATAAGTTGCTCGTGATTTTTCATCCCCAATAAAGAGCAAGCTAAACCCGTATCGTAAAAATAGAGTTTTGGGGTTTTAACTAAACGTTTATTGAAACTTTTATGGTAAGGCTGCAGCAGAAAAACAATATAGCTCGCCTGCAGAACGCTTAGCCAGGCTTTCGCTGTTGGTTGTGTAATACCGCATTCATTGGCGATAGACGATAAGTTCAGCAACTGTCCAATGCGTCCGGCACATAGTTTCACAAAACGAATAAAACTATCAATATTAGTGATGTTTTGGAGTTGGCGCACATCACGTTCGATGTAGGTTTGTATATAAAAGGGATAAAATTCCGTTGGAGCTATGTTTTTATCAAAAAGACGGGGATACCCGCCTGTAAAGATAAGTTCATCGGGCAAATTGAACTTAAGGGAAGGTGCTGCAATTTCAGATTTGGAAAAGGGGAGTAATTTTAGAATTGCGGTCCTGCCAGCCAGTGATTGACTTAGTTTTTCCATCAGTAAAAAATTCTGTGAGCCCGAAAGAATATACATTCCCTCTTTATTTTGGCTATCTACATGGTTCTGAAGGTAAGAAAACAGTTCGGGAATGCGCTGTACTTCGTCAAATATGGCTTTTCCCTGGTATCGGTTTAGAAAAAGACGTGGGTCTTCTTTTGCCATTTGCAGTACATCCGGATCTTCAAAATTTACATATTCATAATCAGGGAAAGATGCCTTTATAAGTGTAGTCTTTCCGGATTGACGTGGCCCGGTAACTGTTACAATGGGATATTTAGTGGCAAAATGCTGTAATTTATTTGCAATCGAACGTTGTATCATTTCTTTACAATTTCAAAATTTAACTTTTAATTTGTAAATATATACAAAATACTACTAAATAAAAAACGGGGCATAAGGGTTTCACTCGTCAGAGAATTCAGCGATACTCCCCGCTTAGCGCCTTTGTAGCGCTTAGCGGATGATAGATTGTGCAAAAAAACAACGGCTATGTGGCATGTAGCCGCTATGCCGATTTGGCCCCGAAAAAAACCTGCTGTTTCATCATCGTAGACGGGAAGACTCGGCGTGTCTCCAAGACACACCGAGTCTGAGTCAAGTGAGGGTTTCGCTCAAGGAAGGACACAGCGAAGCCCTCACTAACCAATTCGCACAGGTTCTTCTATTGCGGGCACTGCGTAGAAAAACACCTGCAATACTGACAACGAGAAGTGAGGGTTTCGCTCGAGGAAGGATAGTGAGGGTTTCGCTCGTCAGAGAACTCAGCGATGCTCCCCGCATAGCGCTTTTGTGGCGCTTAGCGGATGATAGATTGTGCAAAAAAACTAACGGCTATGCGGCATGTAGCCGCTAATTCCGCACCCAAAAAACTGTTTAATCATCGCAGACGGAAAGACTCGGCGTGTCTCCAAAACACACCGAGTCTGAGTCAGGTGAGGTTCCGCTCAAGGAAGTACAAAGCGAAGCCCTCACTAAAAGAATTTTACAGCTTCATTTGTTGCGGGCACAGCGTAAAAAACAACCAACACTACTAAAAAACGGGAAGTGAGGGTTTCGCTCGTCAGAGAACTCAGCGATGCTCCCCGCATAGCGCCTTTGTGGCGCTTAGCGGATGACAGGTTGCACAAAAAAAACAACGACTATGCGGCATATCGCCGCTAATTCCGCACCAAAAAAACCTGCTGATTAATCATCACAGACGGGAAGACTCGGCGTGTCTCCAAGTCACACCGAGTCTGAATCAAGTGAGGGTTTCGCTCGGGGAAATACTAAAAACGAATAGTGAGAATTCCACTTTTGCACCTATTCAATAATCAATTATTGATTTATCTTATATTTATCAATAATTCATTATTGATTTTATCATAATTATTCATAAATCAGTTAATGATAATTTTAAAACATTTCATATATTTGTTTACAATTATCTTTAAGAAAAGACAAAATGGAAAGGTTGTTTCGTATTTCAAATGAAGCCATGCGCAGGGTTCCTGCCCGCTTCCATCGTTATTTATATGATGAGATTGACTGGAATAGCCGGCTAACAGGTATTTCAGGAGCACGTGGTAGTGGCAAAACCATTATGATGTTACAACGGCTAAAAGATGTGGCAAAGAAAGCACTTAGCCTTTATGTAACCATGGACGATGTGTATTTTACAGAAAACAGATTAGTGTATTTTGTAGAAGAATTTGAGAAACAGGGCGGCCAATATCTGTTTTTAGATGAAGTTCACAAATACCCCAATTGGTCGCAAGAGTTGAAAAACATCTATGATTTTCACCCGAATTTAAAAATTGTATTCTCAAGTTCATCCATACTGGAAATTTTCAAAGGGTCACATGATTTAAGCCGAAGAGCATTGGTTTTTAACCTTCCGGGATTGTCTTTCCGGGAATATCTCTTATTGGTACACAAAATTAATATTGATGCCATTTCCCTTGAATACTTATTGGAGAAGCATGAGTCATTTTCCACCCACATATTGAATCACCTTAAACCTATTCCGCTTTTTAACCAGTACCTCGAAGAAGGTTATTATCCGTTTGTGGTGGATACGGGGAGCAATTATATCAGGCAATTAATGAATACCATTAACACTGTTTTGGAAGTTGATTTGCCTGCAATTCACCATATCGATTATCATTCAACGCTAAAAATTAAGAAATTACTATCAATTATTGCACATATCGTACCTTACAAACCGAATATCGAAAAGTTAGCCAGGCAAACAAACCTGACCAGGCCAACGCTCCTGAAATACCTTGCATATCTTGACAGAGCGCAAATTATTAAGCTATTATCCACAGACCCAATCGGGATAAACTATCTCAACAAACCCGAAAAAATATTTTTGCACAACACAAACATTGCTTATGCACTTGCCAATTTAAAGGCTGATAAAGGAAATTTACGTGAAACCTTTTTCCTTAATCAACTCTCTGCCCGCCACCAGGTAATCTATCCTAAAAAAGGAGATTTCCTGATTGATGGAAAATATCTTTTCGAGGTAGGCGGGAAAAATAAAACCAATGCACAAATTAAGGATGTGGAGAATGCCTACATAGCTGCAGATGACATTGAATACGGCTTCCGCAATAAAATACCTTTGTGGATGTTTGGTTTTTTGTATTAGCGATTCACACTGGCATTTTCCTAAATGAATTTCAGAACATTCTTTCAGGGTATCTCTCCTGGCTAAATGCAAAGATACAGATTACAGCAGCAGCGACATATAGGCTTGATTAACACCACATACGAGATATTTGCCCAGAATAGACACAACAGAAAAGCCAGACACTTACTGCCTGGCCTTAAATATTTTAAAAATCAATTTTTTACTGTTCTTTCATCTCAACTGCTTTCAGGGTATTTTTAAGCAGGGAGGCGATGGTCATTGGCCCTACGCCGCCGGGGACAGGTGTAATGTAGCTGGCTTTTTCTGCCACCTCATCAAAAGCCACGTCGCCTTTCAGTTTCCAGCCACTTTTGGTTTTGTCTGATTTTACACGCGTTGTACCTACATCAATAACTACAACGCCTTCTTTTACCATATCGGCTTTCAGAAATTCGGGCGCTCCCAGTGCTGCAATTATAATATCTGCCTGGCGGGTTATTTCTTCCAGGTTTTTGGTGCGACTGTGGCACATGGTTACCGTTGCATTGCCTGGTTTGGCTTTGCGCGACATCAGCAATGTCATGGGTGTACCCACAATGTGGCTGCGACCTAAGACAACGCAGTGCTTGCCTTCAGTATCAATCTGGTAACGTTCGAGTAACTCCATGATTCCGGCAGGTGTGGCGGGCAAAAAGGTAGGCATTCCGGCTACGAGCTTACCCATGGAAATGGGATGAAAACCATCCACATCTTTTGAGGGATCAATGGTTTCAATTACTTTCTCTTCGGAAATGTGTTTGGGCAAGGGCAACTGAACAAGCAAACCATCAATATCGTCATTGGCATTGATTTCTTTAATTTTACCAAGCAACTCTTCTTCAGAAACTGTATCGGGATAATCTATTTTAGAGGACTTAAAACCTACCTGCTCACAAGCTTTTACTTTCATGCGCACATAAGTCTGACTTCCCCCATCTTCTCCCACAAGAATTACAGTTAGATGGGGAGCTTTCAGTCCTTTTTGTTTCCGTTGACTGGTGGCTTCGGCTATTTCATCTTTAAGTTGCTGCGATATCTTTTTTCCGTCGATCAGTTGCATACAAGGTTCGTTTTTAAAGATCAGTTCTATTTTTATTGTTGCGGCATATTGCGCATCATATCCTTCATTTTACCCGACGACATGGCTTTCATCATCTTACGGGTTTCTGCAAACTGTTTTATTAGTCGGTTTACTTCCTGCACATTTGTACCACTTCCATCGGCAATACGCTTTCTGCGCGATCCGTTAATAATATTGGGCTGCTGTCGCTCCGAAGGGGTCATAGCGCGTATAATGGCTTCAATACCTTTAAAGGCATCATCATCAATATCCATTTTTTTCAAGGCTTTACCAACACCCGGAATCATAGAAGCCAGGTCTTTGATGTTACCCATTTTCTTGATCTGTTGGATCTGCCCGAGGAAATCGTCGAAGTCGAACTGATTTTTTGCCAGTTTTTTATTCAGTTTACGTGCCTGCTCTTCATCGAACTGTTCCTGTGCACGTTCTACCAACGAGACCACATCACCCATACCCAAAATACGGTCGGCCATACGATCGGGGTGGAATACATCCAGTGCATCGAGTTTTTCGCCCGTACCTACAAATTTGATGGGTTTATTAACAACTCTGCGAATGGAAAGGGCAGCACCACCACGTGTATCACCATCGAGTTTGGTTAGTACCACGCCATTAAAGTCCAAACGGTCGTTAAATTCTTTGGCGGTATTTACGGCATCCTGTCCTGTCATGGAGTCAACCACGAAAAGGATCTCATGGGGATTAATGGCGTCTTTAATGGATGATATTTCTTTCATCATCTCCTCATCCACGGCCAATCGACCTGCTGTATCGACTATGACAACATCATGTCCTTTCGACTTTGCTTCTTTGATGGCAGCTTTGGCAATTTTTACAGGGTTTTTATTGTCGTCTTCGGTGTATACGGGAGCTCCGACTTGCTCTCCCACCACTTTAAGCTGCTCAATGGCGGCAGGACGGTAAACATCGCCTGCAACAAGCAGCGGGTTTTTAGCCTTCTTATTTTTGAGAAAACCGGCCAACTTACCTGAAAATGTTGTTTTACCAGAACCTTGCAAACCGGCCATTAAAATAACGGCTGGCTCGCCCTTCAGGTTAACCTCTTCAGCTGTACCGCCCATGAGTTCTGCAAGCTCATCGCGTACAATCTTCACCATCAATTGCCCGGGCTTCACGGCATTAAGCACGTTGGCACCCAAAGCTTTTTCTTTTACATCTTTGGTAAAATCTTTGGCAATTTTAAAGTTCACGTCGGCATCGAGCAATGCCCTTCGTACATCCTTTAAAGTTTCGGCAATATTTACCTCTGTTATTCTACCCTGTCCTTTTAGTAATTTAAAGGAACTTTCCAGCCTTTCCGAAAGATTGTCGAACATAGCAATTCAGTTTGTATTTTGAGAGGCAAAAATACAATAAAAAAGCCAAACTTAGAAAATATTAAATTTGATTTTGAACTTTTATCATTACCATTTGAATCCGGCTACCAGGATATCGTCGATCTGGTTGGCTTTTTCGCCCATCCACTCACTCATCTCTTTTTCCAGTGCAGTTTTCTGATAGGGTAAAGGTTTTGAGTGTATGGCTTTTAAAAATGCGGTGAAATTTTTCTTTCCATATTTCTTCCCCTCAGCTCCTTGAAACTGGTCTCTGAAACCATCGGTAAACAGATAAATGGTATCGCCTTTTTTGAGGTTGAAGCTCTGGTTGTTAAAAGGTGCTTCTTTTTGATACACAGAAATGGGTTGCTTATCGGGCATAAATTCAATAATTTCGCCTTCCCTAATTATAATCACCGGGTTATTTGCGCCGGCATAGGTCAGTAAATTATGCTCCACATCAATGTCAATAAAAGCCAGATCCATTCCATCTCTGGCTTCACGCACATCGCCGGTTTGATGCATTGATCTTTTCACTCGTTCACGCATTTTCTCAAGCACCTGATTCGGCATGTTTATCCCAGGTTGCCTGGCAATGTCGTTGAGGTAAGATATTCCAAGCATACTCATCATAGCACCGGGGACACCATGGCCTGTGCAATCGGCAACAGCAAGCAATATATGATCTCGTACTTTTTCTATCCAATAGAAATCGCCGCTAACAATTTCCAACGGTTGATAATAAATAAAGAAATCGGCGAAATACTGTTTTAAATCGGCATGAATGGGGAAAAGTGCATTTTGAATTTTTTCTGCATAACGAATACTATCTGTAATTTGGTTATGACTGGACTCAATTTGGTCTTTTTGGCGGGAAATCTCTCCCATTAACTGTTGCAACTCTTCATTTTTCTCCTCAATCTCTGCTTTTTGATATGCTAGCTGCCGGTTGGCTTTCTGTTTTAGCCTGCTATTTCTAATCACTAACACCACAATAAGCATTACCAGGACAAATGCAATGATGAAGGCATTTCTTAAGCCTTTCTGCCGGGCAATTTCCTTCTGCCGTTGAGCTTCACGTATTGCCTCCTGGACCTCAATTTTTTGCAATTCCTTTTCATGCTGATACTGCATCTCCAACTGGGTAATTTCTTTGGTATTATCTGCATTTAGCAAACTATCGTTCATTTCCGTGTATACCTTTAGGTATTTGTAGGCTTCCTGAATCTTAACAAGTCTGGCATTTGCTCTATGCAAGATACCTGCAGATTCCCTGATTGTTTCGACCTTACCAAGCTCCCTTGCTATTTGAAATGCTTTTTCAGCATTGTTTGAGGCTTTTTCATACTGCTTTCTTTTCAAATAATAATTTGCCAACCCAATATGAGCATCTGCCTTTTCTTCTTGCGCATCCAACTCCCTGGTCCAATCAAGTGCTTTCTTGTAATAAAAAAAAGCGCTGTCATTTCTATTTTTTTTATCATAAATAGCAGCCTTACCCAAATAATTGTGGGTCATATAATATGGAGCACTTATCTTGTTGATAATTATTGAGGCACTATCATAATATTTGAGTGCTTTTTCAAGACTATCTTGTTTGAGATACAGTTCCCCGATATTATTCATCGTATTCACGATGTTGGGTTTATCGTTTAATTTTCTGCTAATAGAAAGGCTCTTCCGCAGATAGTTAATTGTTTGGGGGTAATCCTTGAGCGTGTAATAAACAATAGCTATGTTATTATAAGTCACAGACATGGCTCTCTTATGCTCTAACTTTTCTGCTGTTTTAAGTGTAAGCAGGTAATAATCCAAAGCTCTGGGGTAATTTCCCCGGTCTCCATATATGTTTGCAATATTATTATAAGCCGATAATTTGTCAAAGTTTTCCTCATCAGCGGTTAATTCTACCATTTTCCTGAAATAATACAAAGCAGAATCGACCATACCCTTTCTTTTCAGGGCAGCGGCCATTAAATTAATGTAACCGGTGCGATTTTGGGTTTCATTTGCCTGCCTGCTTAATGTTATACCCTTTTGTACATACTTGATGGTGGTATCGAAATGCCCGAGATTATAATTTACAACAGCAATTTGTTGTAATACCCAAAAGTGGTCCTGCTCACTTATATGGCCAGTAAGGTCTAAGGCTTTTTTATAATATTTTAAAGTACTGTCCAGCAGATCATAATTTCGATAAAACAAACCTGTTTGCCGGTAAGCGTTATATAAAGTCGCCTTATTACTTTGGGATTTAGCTATTCGTATGGCTTTGTTAAAATACCGTGAGGCATCATCGTGGTTTAATTGTTCATAAACGACCATGCCTTTTAGTAAATATCCGTTTATCAGTCCATTTTCGTAGGAGAGTTCTCTGGCTAACTCAAGTGACTTTTGTGTCCAGTCACTTGCTTTTGACAAATCTTTTTCAAGATACATTTCGGCCAAATCCTGTATTAAATTTACTTTAGTGGTATCGGTGTACTGGTAATTTTCTATTTTATTCTGCAAGGAATCAAACTTATCTGATTGGGCGTATGATAAATTAGAAACAAGCACAAAAAACAATACCAGTAATGACTTTAATACTTCCATTGCAATAGGCTAAAGATGATTTCCAACCTAAAGGTACAAAAATGTGACAAAAAAAGCATGAATCTTTTTAATCTTAAAGCATAACAATGGATTATGCGAAAGCATAGATGCAACGGCCCCAATTATTCTCCTCTGAAATGAAGCGCTTCTTTTATCCGTTTTACCCGTGTTGTTGTAAATTTATAATTTGGTGCGGAAGTGTCTGAATGGTTTTCGATGAATTGCCTGTAATATTTTAATGCTTTGTGCAAATCTTTAGTATAGATGTCGTAGAGCATTGCCAACCTTAGATTATTTCTATTTGAATAATGAATTTTTCTTGCCTTGTACAAGGCATTCTCTGCTATTTGAAAAAAGTCTTTTGCCAAATTGTCTATACCACGTCTATCGTATTTATCGCCTATAGATTTGGTTGTCTCACTTATTTCATTGAGAATACCTTCGACAAAAGGCGGATCAAAAAACTTTTTATACGTATTTTGCAATAAAGCATAAGAAGTGGTATCTGCATATACCCGGGAATGCGAAACACTCATCATGTAATAAAGTGAATTATTTTGGTCAACATCTTTCAATGAACTCAACAATGTATAAGCGGTTGAGTAATCGCCAGAATTGAAGGCAGACATACCCATAAAACGCCGGTTAAATGCGGTAGAATCTCCTAACTCCATAGATTTTCGAAACATGATTACAGCATCTGTATAATCTTTTTTTCTAAATAATAAATAACCGTGCATTTTGGGTAAATAGGCATTGAGGCTGTCAATTTTAAATAAATGTTTCATTAAATTCTCTACAGTATCATTCCATTCGGTGCCGGCAGAATTAAAAGTTAACTGCCTGGCATATTTATTCGTATAATGTTCTGAAGTAAGGTCATGCCAAATTCTCAAGGCGGCAATTGTATCTTCATTTGCCAGTAAATTATGTGCTTTTAAATCGGAAACCATCGGATTTGGACTGTAAAGAGCCAGAGAAGTATCGCACCATTTGATAGATTGGTCATATGCTTCCAATTGATATTTAATCCAGGCCAAGTCCCAGTAATTTCTAATTTGTCCGGGTTTTAAATCGTTCATTCTTTTAATGTAGGGTAAGGCAGTTTGAAACTGGTCTTTTTTTAATAATAATCTTTTACAACCAGACAAAGCTTTATAATTATTTGAATCCAAAGCAACCACTTTTTGCCAGGTATCTAAGGCAATATTTTCAAGGTACTGCTTTTCGGCTGCCGCAGCCAAATATGTTAAAGAAACAATATTAGTTGAATCGCGGGAAACCTGCTCGAGTGCTGTTTCAAATAACTCAGAATAATTAAAATTGGCTAAAAGACTATCGTACAATTTAATGTTTTGCGAAAATGATGTAGATGAAATAAAAAGTAAAATAATAATGAACGCACGCATAGGGTCTAATTTAATTTAAACGCTATTGGAATAATATATTTCACATTAACAGGAACTCCGCCTTTTTCACCCGGAGACCATTCGTTCAGCTTGCTGACAGCTTCAACCGAAGCAGTTTTTAAAGCATCTTCTATAGCCTGATTAAAGGATGCAGTATTGCCATCTAAATCTGTTAGCTTGGCAATGCTTACGTCTTTAACCGAACCATTTTTTCCAATAACAAAACTGACGAAAACCTTACCTTGAATACCGGCTTCCTTCACAATGTCAGGAAACACTATTCCGTTTTGAACATCTTCAAACAAGGCTGACATTCCTCCGGTATATTCCGGTGGTTGATCTACAATCGTGTAGATACTGTCAGATTTTACGTCCTGATTACTTTGTTCAACCATTATTTCTTGTTCCTGATCTGAAGAACAGGCAAAAACAAAAAACATTAATGACACAACAGGCAGCAAAAGCAGTACTTTTAATGCCTTAGATTTTGGTGAATTCATACGTGACATCATTTTAAACCTCCTTTTTGTAAATGAAACATTAAAAAAACTCAAACTACCGGGTAAAAACCCGGAAGTACTATATACGAGAGAATGCTTATATCGAGCCGGATTCACACCCTTCCTCAACACTTCACGGTCTGCAAGAAACTCATGAATTTCGCTGAAAGCTTTTCTGTAAAGCCATGCAAAAGGATTAAACCACTGAATAACCGTAATAAGTCCGGAAAAAATCAAATCAATCGAATGTTTTTGTCGCACATGCACCTGTTCATGGGCCAAAACATGGGCATATTTCTTATCGCAATAAGTATATGAATCGATAAATATGTAATTCAAAAATGAAAAAGGCTTTGTAAACCGCTCATGAAGAACATAAACATAGTGATGGTTTTTTATTATGGTACTTTTCCTAATAAGCCAGAAAATGCTTATAATACCATAAATCAATAATGCTAAAGAAATAGCCACCCCCAGGACATAGACAAATGTTATCCATTGAAATTTATTTACCATAGCTATAGTTTGATTCTCGGCGTGCTGAGCTGTAACCACTATGGTATCGAGTAAAATCACAGGTACATTTTGTGTGTTTTGAATGGTTAAAAACCAATCCAGCGCCGGAATAATCAGAGCTAACACAAGAGAAAGCTGTAAAAAAAGACGATTTAACTTAAAAAACGTCTCATTACGCAAAAACAGCCAGTAAACCATCCAAAAAAACATCAGGGTAACGCCTGATTCCATTATATAAATAATCCATGTGGTCATAATTTATGTATTAATTTTTTTCGGATATGTTGCTCTTTTGTTTTTTAATCTCCTCATCTAAAAGTTCTTTCAACTCCTCCATTTCAGCAATTGACAGGCCACGATCTTTGGCAAAAAACGAAACCAGGTTTTTCATAGAATTACTGAAATAGTTGTTCAAAAAACCTTTGAAAAAGCCTTTTCTATAGGCATTTTTACTAACAGCAGGATAATAACGATGCGATTTTCCAAAGGCTTCATGCGCTACAAAACCTTTGCGCTCAAGAATTCTTACAATAGTAGAAACGGTATTGTAAGCGGGTTTAGGTTCATCCAACTCGGCTATAATATCCCGTACAAATGCCTTTTCGAGTTTCCATAGTTGCTGCATTACCTGCTGCTCTGCCTTTGTAAGTTCGTTCATTATTAAAATAATTGCGTGCGTTCATTATTTACTTCTACAAACCTACAACTAATTATTTAGTTTTGCAACTAAATCTTTAGTTAAAGAAATAAATTAGTGTATATGAACTATTTGGTTAAAAAAATCAATCAGGACTTAAGATACAGCGACAGAATTAAGGAAACATATTAAAAAACATAAAAAAGATTTTGTTTCCCAAACATTATGGAATTAATTTTGTATTCACTCACACAGGTAGACCAAATAAGACAGCAAGCACGAGAAAAACATCTGGCCAACCTATAAAAACAATCGGACAATAAATAAAATAGAGCTCCTAAAAAGATATTGAATCTCTATTAGGAGTTAAAGGACCATAACACCTTACCAAAATTTTCCCATAACACTTAACTTTTAATGCCGACCATGGTAAGGGGTCGGCATTTTTTCGGAATCATTATAGTTTACTTTTCCAAAATCTCATAAGCTACTACGCGATTATCGAAAAATGTGGGTACCAGCATTAAATTTTTGGATGGGATAAATTCAATATCCGCAGCATTCACTTTCTGAACGGCAGTATTCAGAATTAATTGTTTTTCCTGCCCGGGCGCTACTACATGCACATGGCCGGTCCAGTCACTTTTCAGGAAAATATCGCCTTTAATTTTCTCAAGTCCGTCCACACTGCCGGTGTTCTCAATGAATTTTTCAAAAGTGGAAGCTTCATAATCAATACGGTAAACATTATCAGCAGCTCCTACATACAAATAGTCGTTTCCTGCCCACAATCCATTAGGACGTTGAAAAGATTTTTCTGCCTTCCATTTTATTATCTCACCATTGGCTATACGGTAAATAGCGCCATTTTCCATTCCAGAAACATACACTACTCCACTTTCAGTTATGGCAATATCATTGGCAAACTGGGCACCTTCACATTTCCACCGATTTAGCTCCTTTGATGATTTGAGATCAATAGCGACTACCTCATCAATATTAGTCACAAAAAGTTTATTATCGTATATCCCCATTCCTTTTGGGGCATCGAGGTTACTGAACCATTCTCGGTCCAGTATATCACCAGACAAACTTATTTTAGAAATAAAACCTTTTCCATCTTTTTGGGAAGGTTTACCAGAAATATTGGCCACAAACAACACCTCTCCCTCAGCATAATAGCAGACGGACTCTGGCACATCCAACACTGCGTCGGTTGCCCATTTTTCAGTGGCGGTATATGCTGTTGTTTCATTTTTTTGGCCCTGAAGGCTTCCATTCCATAAGAAAAGCATTGCTGCAGTCATAATCAGCCCACTAATTTTAAAAAATTGTTTCATAGTTGGTGCAATTAGGTTAATGATACTTCAATCTGCACAACCTCATTAGTCGAATGACCAACAGCGTAATCCTGCGATGGTCTCACGTACGGTAACCATATAACATTTTCCTTATCAGTAACTACAGGAAATCCATGTCTTTGGGCAGTGGATATTTTAGCATCTGTAAGCATTTTTTTAATCTTTCGGGTTTGTTTCATGCCCAATGGTTTCATTCGATCGCCAGGTTGCCATGCACGTATAACAATTGGCCACTCGATTTGATTAGATGAAACCCAGACTTTTTGATTTTCTTTTGGCATTTTATCAAGCTCCGTAGCTTCTAATCCAGTAAATCTGAATATGTATTGGCCAAATGTCACCTCTGCCGGCAACTTTTCCACATAAACCGGTAAGACTTCTGATTCGCGCGGATGCAGAAAAACCAGAGCTTCCCGGTCTTTTATTAATTTAAAAGTGCCAATTTGCGCCACACTGCCCACCTGAGCTTCCAACAAATCAAGTATTGGCTGCAGTGATGATGCTATTCCTTTTTTTTCAAGTATAAAATGGACAAAATCAGGAAAAACATGCCGTGTTTTTCGATCAGGTATCTTTATGGTGAAGCCGTCCTCATTTATTTTCACCAGTTCTTTTTCCATCTCAGCAAAAAGCGCATCAAAATACTGCGCTATGGATAGAAACCTTTCGATATTACTTTCTATGGTGCGCTTAAAAGATGGATTAACGGTTTCAAACGCTGGTATTATCTCATGACGAAAATAGTTTCTTTTAATTGTTACATCGTTATTGGTATGGTCGTCGCGAAAAGAAATATTTTGGTTATCAACATACTGCGATATTTCTTCTCGTGAAGCAAACAGCAAAGGGCGAACAACTTTATTGTTTTCAACCTTCATAGCGGAAAGGCCTCTGAAACCGGTACCTCTGGTTATATTCATAAGAAAAGTCTCAACCTGGTCGTCGAGGTGATGACCAACAGCAATGGCACCTGCTGAAAGCATGGTTAAAAGCTCCCTAAACCAACTGTACCTCAAAGTACGGGCAGCCATTTCAATAGAGACCTGTTCTTGCAGGGCAAAAGCTTTGGTTTGAAAATGTTTTACCTTGCATGCTATGTTATTCTGTTGGCACCATTGCTCAACAAGTTGCTGATCGAGGTCTGCATCCTCTGCGCGCAAATGGAAGTTACAGTGTGCAGCAACAACAGGATAGTTCAATTTGTGTAATAAATGCGCAAGTGCCATGCTGTCTTTACCTCCACTCAACCCAACAATTAGGGGCTTGTCCCTGTCAAAAAGTGAATGCTTTTTCACATAGTCCTGAAACCTCTCTTCAATATGCTTTGCCATTTCACTAAAATTATAATGTTGGTGCAAGGTAATAAGTAAAATTATTACTGCCCTTTAAAGTCAATATTTTGTTTAACCAATTACAAAAGGGGGTAACATGAAAAAAAATTGAATTTAAAATATTTTTTGTGTAAATTGTATACTACAAACCAACTAAAAATGGAGGAGTCATGAGTGATTACAAATGTCCACATTGCCATGCACATTTAAACGTATGTGACAGTATTGTTTTTGCTGCTGAACGCCCCAATGGAGACAAAGGTCTGATTTTAATACACCCCGAATTGGGTAATTATAATGCAGACCACCATGAAGATTTTATGCCTAAAACAGGTGAAAAGCTGGAGTTTTATTGTCCGGTTTGCCATAAATCATTGACATCGAGCAAGGCCAATGACCTTGCACAAATTCAAATGGTAGACGACAAAGGAACCATTTTTGAAATTCATTTTTCACAAACCAAAGGCGAGAAAAGCACTTATAAGATAGAAGGTGAATCAGTAGAAATGTTTGGCGATGATTCTCCAAAATATCTGAACTATTTTAATTTGAGTCAAATGAAATAACGATAGTTCAAGCTGCTTCACAAGTTTTTATGAAGCAGCTTGTATTATTTTGAACTACTTAGGCGATAAATTTCTTTATACATTTTAATCACTGTTGGCAATAATTCATCGGGATAATCGTAATCGGGATTATGTAAAGCCGGATGATCAGTTCCCGAGCCCACGCCAAATAATGCACCGGTTGTTTTCAATGTGAAATGAGCAAAATCTTCGGACCACCGAAAAGGTTCATCCGGTTCAATTATTTCCATGTCTAAATTTTTTGCAGCTTCTCTTACGATATCTACAGATTGGTCATCGTTTTCTGTAGCCGGGAAATATTCCTGATAGCTCACCTCAGTTTTCAGGCCGTATTTTTGACTAACCTCCTGAACGTGTTGTTCTGTATATTTACACAGCGTATCTAAATCATCATTATCGAACGAACGCAATGTTGCGCGCACTTCGGCATAACCGGGCGTAGTACCAAATGCAATTTCTCCGATAAGTGTATGAATCACTGTTGTAAGGGTAAAATCGTTGTATTTATAATTTTTGGGCAGGGTTTCAATATTTTTTATCAAATCAGCTACAGCTAAAGCTGGGCTTATGCCGCGTTCAGGATGGCCCGCATGAGAAGTTTTTCCTTTTAGTTTAATTGACACACCTACAGATGCTGCTGAAAAAACATTATTACGAACGATGATGCTGTGTAGGGGAAAACCGGGCAAATTGTGATGCGCAAAGACTTTATCAGGGTTAAAACCTTGCATTGCAGTATCTTTTAGCCACAAATCAGCACCTTCACCAGTTTCTTCTGCTCCCTGAAAAATAAGTTCGACCGGGGCATCTAATACATCTTTTAATTCATGGGCAAACCCCAGCATGGATGTTGCATGTCCATCGTGGCCGCATTTGTGACCCACTCCCTGGTTTCGGCTTTTATAATCAAATGTATTAATTTCCTGTATCGGTAATGCATCGATATCTGTACGGAAAGCAATAACCGGACGGGATTTATCTTTCTTGTATTTTACTAAAAATCCGTGTCCATTTTGTTGCGATATAAGGTCAGCAGGGCTGGTTTTTTGAATTTCATTTTTCAAAAAACGGGATGTTTCCTTTTCCTTGTGCGATAATTCAGGGTTTTGATGCAAATGTTTACGTATCGAAATTAATTTATCTAAATCCATTTTCAATTCCTTTTAAAAATTAGTTCACAGAAAGAGGGACTAAAAACAGGCATACAATAAAAAAAAACAATGTTTATTTGATTAACTAATTGTATTATCTTTACTGCATTCAAAGTTATAAATTGTATCTGTTTAACAGCGACAGAAGGCAATAGTTTTAACATTAGCTAATAAAAACAACTCATTATGCGAAACGTTATTTACTCAGCAATTATACTTTTTCTTGTAAGCTCATGCGCTATTCCTGAAAATATTGTGAGAATTGAGTCAACTGAGAATGATATTGACTGGTTAATGGGCAAGCAAGTAATCACTAAAACTGAAGATAGTATTACAATAGCCTTAAAATACGAACAAAAAAGAGGAGATTATGTACTATTCGACACTGAATTATTTAACCAGAGTTCAGAAAAAGTGATGGTTTCTCCCCGAAACTTCAGTATAGTTGAAATTAATAACACCAGTACAAATAAAAGGTGGATTGCTGCAACCAACCCGGAAGAGGTTCTTTTGAAAAAAGATATTGAAATATCGCGAAGCATAGCAGCGCAGAAAAACGCTGCTACCACGAGCTTAATAGTTGGTACAGCTTTATTGGCTACAGACATTGCTAAAACAACATCCAGAACAGACACTCCGGAGAAATCCGCTGCAAGGGGTGCAGTAGCAGGGATGACGTATATTACGGCCGGAGCAATACATAATGCCAATGTGCGTAACGAAGAATACGGTTTAAGAGACCGGGTATTTTGGGCACACGATGTACTAAGGAAAACCACGCTTTATCCGGGGGAAAGTATCAGAGGTTATGTTTTATTCCCCAGGGAAAATCTGTTTGATTCTTTTGGCGTAGAAATAAGATTGCAAGAAAAGGTCTTTGATTTTAATTATAAATTATACAGCATACCTGCAAATAACTACTAACCAAATTGAGCGATTCTCGCTCAGGTTAATCCTGTTTTTTGGCCAATTCAGTAAGAGCTTTGTCTCTTTGTTTAATCATTACAATAAGCCAAATTACCAGGGCAATAATAATTATAGAACTAAAGACGGTAATAAAAATAATGACATTGCTAAGTTTAGCACCTGATTCGCTCCTATCGTAACCTATAGTGGTTTTAACTACAGTTGTATCTTTTACTGCAATATATTTTTGATAATATGAAAGCGCTTTTTTCGTTTGATTATTTCTAAAATTTAATTCATATAAATTGCGGTAAACCTGCGCCAGCAGATCTTCATCTTTCATTAATTCGGCTACTTTGAGTGCTCTATTTAAATAACGCTCAGCTTTCTCAAAGTCTGACTTATAAACCAATACTGCACCGTAATTTGCTGCAATTTCTCCCAGCAATAAGGTATCTTCTGCGCTACACTGTTGTTCTGCCCGGGTGAGTATTTGTTCTGCTTTATTAAACGCTTTCAATTCTATCAACGTGCGGCTATAGTCATTAAACACTGCTGCCAAACCTGTATGGTCAAGATAATTTTCGTAAATCCTTATAGTTTGTGAATAAAACTTATCGGCTTGTTTATAATTACCCATCAAATGATAGGTTTTGGCAATATTGTGCAATGTTTCAGCTTGTTTTCCTTTATTATTGAGTCTTTTGTACAGATCGAAAGCTTCATTAAATTGGTTAGCAGCATCGTTATAACGCTGGTGCAACCTATAAATTACACCAATCTCGACATGGGTATTTGCTTCGTGCCCCGGGTGATCAGTTTGCTCGAAGACTCTAAGGGCCAAATTATAATATTCGATAGCCTTTCCATACTTCTTTTGGTTTAAATACGAAAGGCCAATCTTTTTCATCATATTGGCTACCTTTTCTTTATTTCCAATACGAAAAAGTACTTTTAGGGAGCGTTGAAAATATTTTATGGCGGTGGGATAATTCTTTTGGTTATAGTAAAGTATACCTAAATAATTTAGCGCATTAGCGTTAGCTTTCAGGAAACCGCCATCTTCAGCAAGTTGTAATGCTTCCTTAATTAAATTTTCTGCCTTAACAGGATATGATGTTAAAAGCGGACGTGCTTCCCTCAGCAGGCTATCGACAGTTGCTTCTACCGAAACATCGGAATTGGACCCAATGGTCTGACCTGCACCAAAAAAAATGAAAAGCAATACTAACAACCAGGTTCTCATCTGAATTATCTTTAAATGTTGAAAATAAGAAAAAATTCTCAAAAAACATGTTAATCTCTTTGATCTTTTGGGATACTAAAGGTAAAAGTACTTCCACTTCCTGGGGTACTTTCGACATGAATTGCACCATTCATTTTATCAATAAATTCTTTGCATAAAATAAGTCCTAGCCCCACGCCCTTTTCTTTATTAGTTCCTTCAGTTGTATGATGCACATTTATATCAAATAGTTTATCGACTACCTGCTTCGACATACCAACCCCTGTATCGATAATTTTTATAATTGTATCTCTTGTACCTTCTTTTGCAGAAAATTTTATTTCTCCTCCGAAGGGCGTAAATTTTATAGCATTGCCCAACAGATTACGAATAATGAATGCCAGCATATGTTTATCTGCATAAATATTCAGATCAGGTTTGAGGTCGAGATGTACGTTTATTTGTTTCTGATTAATAATATTCATCTGCAAAGTGAGCACTTCATCGAGCACCTCTTTAAGCAACAATTGTTGCGGGTTATAGTCAACTTTACCTTGCTGTGACCGGCTCCATTCCAGTAAGTTTTCCAGTAACCGGAACGTAGACCTCGATGCAGCACTTATTTGACCAATAATTTCTTTTCTCCTGTCGGCATTTAATGAATCATCTTTATCGTGAAGTACTTCAGAAAGTGAAACGAGGGCCGTAAATGGACTTCTGAGGTCATGTGCTATAATGGAAAAAAACTTGTCTTTTGTGGCATTTAACTGTTTTAGTTCTTTTTGCGACTTCTGCAATTTTTGATTTAAATCTGAGAGGTCATCATTAACCTTTTTCAACTTTTTATTTGCTTTTGCTTTAATTCTAAACCTACTAATCAACAAAATAATAATCAACAAGAAACTAATTGCAACAGCTATGATTAAGTTACGGAAATTGCGTGCGTTTTCAACCTTAAGTTGGTAGTATTTCTCTTTCTCTTCTCTATTTTTTCTTAGGAGTGCTATTTCTTTTTGCTTCTGTTCATTTTCAAAAGCTATTTTAAGTCTTGTGCGTTCAGCTTCATTTTGCATTTGTACGCGTGTAATTTTTTCGAGTGTTTGATGATTGAATACAGAATCTTTCCATGCAGTATATTTCTCATGATATTTCAGGGCAGCATGTTCACGGTTCATAGCTTTGCTCACCTGGTAAAGGGTAAAATACACATCCCGCAACAGCTGGAAATTATTGAGTTTTTTTGCAGTTTCGAGTGATTTCATCAGGAAAGCCATTGCAGCTGCTTTTTGACCGAGTTGTAAGTAAACACTTCCAATATCTAATGCAGAATGAGCAAAACCAAAATCATCATCGATTTTTCGACGCCTGTCATAAGCATTTTTCAACCAAACCAGGGCTTTATCAAAATCTTTGCTGGCCATATAAAGATTTCCGATGTGGTTTTGAGTTGCAGTATACAACTTTTTATCGCCATTGTTTTTGTAATGCTGAAGTGCTTTTTTGTAGTATTCGAGCGATTTTTTGTAATTGCCCATGTTTTTATAAATCATGGCCACATTGTTCAATAACCCGGCAATTTGAAGCTGATCTCCTACAACTTCTCTGTAGCCAAGTGCACTTAAAAAATAATCCAGTGCATGATCGTATTCTTCTTGTTTGTAGTAAACACCTCCAATATAATTGAGGCAATTACTTATGCGAATTTCATCGCCTATTTGTTGATAAATTTCAAGGGCTTCGGTATAATACTCAAGGGCGGTTTGAGGCAATTCAAGTTCTTTGTATATGCTGCCCACATTAAGTAAAGATGCTGCGATATCTAACTGGTCACTTTTTTGTCGCCTTATTATAAGTGCACGCTGAAAATACTCAATAGCCCTGGCATAATTACCCATGGTCTTGTATAAACCTCCAATATCATTCAGACTTGCAGCTACCAATGTCATATTGTTTAGGATCTGCCGCATTGCCAGCGCATTATTGAAATATTCAAGGCTTTTATCGAACTGTTTATTCCTTTTATAAACTCTCGCGATATTGGTAAGCGATTTGGATATGGCAACACTGTCTTTAAATTCCCGTCGTAGTTCGAGGGACTTACTGTAATACTCAATGGCCATTTCGGTTTTATTTAACTGCAAATAGGTATTGCCAAGCAGGTTGTAGGTGTGTGCTACCCATTTCTTTTCTTCTGCCTCATTAAAAATTGTGAGTGCTTTTTTGTAATAATACACGGCAGAATCCATTTTGGACACATCGCGAGATATGGTCCCAAGGTTATTAAAGGTTTTACCTACTTCTAATGCATTGCCTAATTGCTGATAAATATAAAGTGCCTGCTGAAAATTGTTGTTGGCATTTTTGTAATGATTAAATTTCCAATGCAATGCTCCAATTTTCTTTTTTATATGGGCCAGTTTTTCACTATTCTGCTCAGTCTTAATAATATCAAGAGCTTCGCGATAGGCCTTGAGGGAATGCTCAAATTGATTTTTTTGTTTTAAAATATCCCCCTTCAGGCTATAAAACACATGCAAATAATTTGTATCCGAAGCAGCTACGGCAAGCTTAATGGCTCTGTCAACCATTTGCAAAGCGGTATCTGCATTATGCATGTTATCTTCTACAAAGGTTTTGTAATAAGCGACCTTATTCACGTAAATACTTGTATCTGGTTGTGAGTAAGCCACTTTTGCATGCAATAAGACAAAAAGAAGATATATAACAAGTAAGACCTTATTTCTTCTCATAACGCTCAATTAATTCGGCAATTTTCTCCTCAACCTCTTTTGCCAATCCGGATATATGTTGCACAATACTATCTAAATACTTTTCTTCTGTGCGTCCCTCTTTGACATCTTCCAGGCTATGTGCCTTTTCTTTAAGTTTTTCTGCACCAAGATAGGTGAAAGAATTTTTCAATGAATGGCCTAAGCTCCGCACTTCTTCATAATTTCGTGCTTCCCAAAAATTTTGTAGGGCATCCATTTGTTTGGGTAAGGTCTCCTGATATAAACTTAAAATTTTGGCTACCTTAGTATAGTCTTGTTCGTATAATTTAATTATTCTTACAGGGTCAATTAATTGCTCTTGTTTTGGGGTTTGCAGTTTTATGTCTTCATCTTTTTGGGTTGTTTTCTTCCCATAAAACAACTGCTCCAGCAACAACTTATTAACGGGTTTGTGCAGCACGGCTGTTGCGCCTGCTTTTGTGATTGTATTACTATCTATATCAGACATTCCGGAAATGGCATAAATGTGGCATTTCTCACAATTAAGGGTGGCTTTAGCCAATTCTTCGAAAAGTGTTTCACCCGAAAGGCCTGGCATACGAATATCTGAAAATATATAATCAAAATCGGTCTTTCCTATCAGTTCCAGCGCTTTTTCACCGTTATCAGCTTTTGCAATGCGGGCATTGGGAGAAACTGACGAAATCAACTCTCCCAAATATATTTGACTGACCCGGTCATCATCAATAATGAGTATATTTGGTTGTAATGTTGCCATAGGAATACAATTTACTAAATTAACTACAGAAAATCAACTATATTTCAAGTCCCATTACTACGACATCGTCAATTTGTCTGTAATCATCTTTCCATTTAACAAAGAACTCATCCAGTTTTTCTTTTTGAACTTTCATGTCAAATTTCGACGTGTCGAGTAAGAGATTTTTAAAGTTTTTAGACATTAATTTACGTCCTTTTTTTCCACCAAACTGATCGACAAAGCCATCGGAGAACATATAAATTTTATCTGCTTTCTCGAGCTTAATTTCCTGGTTTTTAAAAGCTGCTTCGTCGTATATATGCACACCAATAGGCATTCGGTCTCCTTCAATTGTAATAATTTCATTATTTCTTATCACCACCAAAGGATTATTGGCCCCGGCAAAACTGAGTTTCATTTTTTTACGGTCGAGAATAACTAATGCAAGGTCCATTCCGTCACTATTGGAATCCTTTACTGATGTTTGATGCAAATTCTTTTTAACCTTTCGTCGCAAAATTTCCAGGATATCGGCAGCGTTATTAAAATCCCCGGTAGCCATAATCTCATTAAGCACAGAAATGCCCAACATACTCATAAATGCACCCGGAACGCCATGTCCGGTGCAGTCTGCAGCTGCAATGACTGTAAAATCCTTATATTGCTGAAAATAATAAAAATCGCCGCTTACCACGTCTCTGGGTTTAAATAGTATAAAATGCTGTTTCAATAGTTTTTCCATTTGATCGTCGGGTGGCAAAAGGGCATTTTGTATACGCCGCGCATATAGAATACTGTCTTTAATTTTTTCATTCTGCTCTGAAATCTTATCTCTTTGTTGTTCGGCCAGATCCCGCTGAGCTTCGATTTCAGCATTTTGTTCCTCGATCTCATGGTTGCGCATGGCCAATAATTTGTTTGACCTACGTTTCTGTATAAAAGCTACAATTACTACCACAATTAAAAACAGTAACAAAAGCAAACCTCCTGTCAGATAATAAATACGCATGGCTTGCTGTTTAAGCTCAGCATCTTTCTTTTCAACGATTCGTTTCCTTTTTTCAGTTTCGAAGCGTATTTGCATATCAGCCACTCTTCTTATGGATTCATCGACCTGGAGTTTACGTTCGGCCTTATGGTATTCTCTGTAATAGAGCAGTGCCCTGGAATGATTACCCAGCATATCGTATATTTCGGAAAGCATTAAGCAACTTTCCTGAATTAAATATTGATCCTCCAGGTCGCGGGCAACCTGCTCGGCAGTTAATAACAGGCTGCGGCTCCGTTTGTGTTGGTTTTGTTTTAACAGTACCTGTGCCAAATTTAACGCACTATAACCAATCCCTTGTTTATGATCAATAGCCCTTCGTAATTTTAAAGCTTTTTGGAGATACACTGCCGCAGAATCCCATTGTTGATTTCTTTTATACAAATTGCCAATATTATTTAACATGGCGGCTATATTTCGCTGATCGTTAATATCTGTGTATATACGCATAGCCCTGCGATAATTCACTAAAGCAGAATCGGTTTTATCCAGACTTTTATAAGCGAGCGCTATATTATTGTAACTGCCGGCTATATGTGGTTTATTGCCCAGCTGTTTTCGTACTTCTAATGCTTTTTGATAAGTATCGAGTGCCTGATTATAATTACCGGCAGTCCAGTAATCTCCGGCCAGAATATTAATTGCTATTCCTATCATGGGTTTATTGTCAATAGCTCTGAACAATTCAAGTGACCGGATGTGGTATTCAACCGCTTTGTCGATATTGCCTATGTCGCGGTAAATGAGTCCAATATTTTTAAGGGTAGATGCAACTTGCTGCTTATTTCTCATGCGTTCATACAACTGCTGAGTTATAAGGTATTGCCTTAAGGCTTCCTGATATTTTTTTGCAGCCCAATATGTACCTCCCAAAAGCAGGTGTGTATAAGCTTCTTTTTTTGGGTTACCCAGCGCAGCGTATATCTGCAGGGCCTGTTTGTAATAATCAATGGCTTCATCATAAAGGCTTTGTTCGCGCGCTATTTTGCCCATATTGGAGTAACTGTCTGCCATCTTAACAGAATCGTTCATGTCGAACCGAATATGAATAGCTTTTTTATACCACGCAGTGGCACTGTCGTACTGATTCAATCTTAAAAAGATGCCGCCCAGGTGGTTATACATATCAGCCATGGAGGAAGAATCATTAAGTGCGCTTGATAACTGAATCAATGAACGAGTTATACTGGCAGCTTTCTCATATTGAGACAAGTCTCTGTAAACCAATGTTAAATAATAACTGGACTTGATGATACCGCTTGTATCTTTAAGTTTTTCACGAATCGTTATTGCACTGTCATACCATTTCTCTGCATCTGCATATTTACCAAATCGCCAGTTTAAACTTCCTTGATTATGCAGATAGTTACCTTTTTCGGCTTCATTGTTAATATATTTTTCTGCTTGATGAAAAGCGATGTTTGCACTATCAAAATTACCTGCCTCTCTGTAATGTAATCCAACCTGTGTCCACAATGAAAATTTTCTATTTTCATCGCTGTTGTCGATAATATTAATAAGGCTATCAATTGGACTTGCTATTGTTTTAGTTGCAAAAAGGAATAAAACACCAAAAGTGGTAATTCGAAAAATCATGAGTTGCAATTTTTCTTAAAAATAAATAAAAAACAGCCACCGAAAAAATTTTAATCCTTCTTGTGTCGGTTTATTTCTGTAACTTGAGCATCAGCCTTACCATCTTTAAACGCAATTCGAATAAAGTCATTTACATTAAGTTCTGACGCAGAGGAAATTCTTTTACCTTTATAAGTAATATATCCATATCCGGATTTAAGTAATTTACGCGGGTCGTTACTTAAAACTTTGGCCTCTGATAATTCCAATTTATGATGATGGGCTGTCAAAAACTGGTTTTTTGATAATTTTAAGCTGTTATGAAACTCCTCGCACTTTAGTCTTTTAGTTTTAATAAACCATTTCGATTTATTTTTCATGTCGCCACCAAAATTTTCCAATATATTATATTGTGAATTTATGTAGCCCTTTAACCCGTAGGAAAGTTGCCTTGACAATTTATTTAACCCATGCGATTCATTTTGTAAAGAAGATTTAGCGGCACTGTGTATCTGGTACTCCTGCCTTTCCAGGCGGTTTTCTGCTTTATCAAGCCTTGACCGGGTGAGCATATGTAATTTTCTGGTCATATCGTCCAACAAGTGGTCAAAATTTGCTATTCGGTCAATAAGAAAATCGGCCACAGCTGTTGGTGTTTTAAAAGCCTGCCAGGCTACCATATCGGCAACAGACTCATCTCGCTCATGCCCTATTCCTGTTAAAACAGGTATTGGTGATTGAGAAATCATAAATGAAAGGTCATAATCGTCGAAAGCACTCAGTTCTGCTTTAGCACCGCCTCCTCTAATTATGAGTATAGCATCAAACTTATCTTCAAGGTCATATATTTGGCCCAAAGCATTTATAACAGACTCTGAAGTTTTTTCGCCTTGCATGAAGGCCTGAAAGAGCTCAATTTTAAAATAATATCCGTAGGGGTTATACTCCAACTGATTAATAAAATCTCCAAACCCGGCCGCTGTTTCTGAGGAAATAACAGCCAATTTTTGGGGTATTTTTTCAAGTTCAAGGCCTCTATTCATTTCAAGAACACCCTCTTCTTCCAGCTGCTTTATCACTGCTTCGCGATGTCTGGCCTGCTCACCGAGGGTATACGATGGGTCAATATCAGTAACATTTAAGGAAAGACCGTACAATACATGGTATTTTACCTGCACACTGACCAGCACTTTCATACCAGTAGAAAGCGGCTGCCTTGCAATGCTTTCAAAATGGCCGCTAATGAGTCTGTATTGAAAGGCCCATATGGTTGCTCGTTGACGAGCAATGATCTTTTTGGTCAACTCATCGCGCTCAATAAAATCAATGTAACAATGCCCTTTTGCATTTACGTTAAGTTCACTAATTTCTGCAATTATCCAGATCTCATCAGGGAAATTTGCCTCTATAATGTCCCTGACATAATTATTGAGTTCTGCTAAGGTGAGCGATGCTTTTTCCATCAATCAATAAAAATTTTGCGGCTTTCATTAATTAATGGGCCTTCAAGATTAATAATAATAAATTGCCCCTGTAAAGATTTACCAATTGATTCAATCAATAATTCATTTACTCCTCCACTATTAATGAATGCCTTGCGGGACAATACAATTTTACCTTGCATATCATAAATATTTATTGTGACAGAGGTGTTCTCTGGAGAATAAATATAAAGATGAATAACACCATGCTGATCAGCATAAATAGAGATACATTCCGCTACGGTAGTATCATCGGGCAAAAAAGACAAATTTTCGAGGTTGGCGTAAGCACTTTCAAAATCAGGAATACCATAGCCTATATTATTATTTCCATCGGGATAAATACTTCCACTATTTCTGATGGCATTGGCTATTGTTTTATTGCTTGCTGCAGGATAGGCCTGCCACAAACAAGTAGCTGCAGCTGCAATTAAGGGACTCGAAAATGATGTTCCACTACCATTATATACCATATCTATCACATATGGAGCCAATTCACCACATGCCACAATATCGGGTTTATAATTATGTTCAGGCAGTCCAATTGAGCTAAATCCTGAGAGATTACCATTAATATCTACTGAGCCTACAGTCAATACATCAGGGTGATCAGCTGGGACACTCACATATTGCCAGGGATCATTCCCAAGGTTTCCTGCAGAAACAACCACCAACATACCTTTTTCAAATGCTTTGCCTGCAGCACGACTTACAATTGTGCTCTGCCCATCTAAATCATCTAATGTATGATCCTGGGCTGGCCAATCAAAAGTGGAATAACCTAAAGATGAGTTAATGACATCAACACCTATACTATCGGCAAATTCAGCCGCCGCTACCCAACTGTATTCTTCAGCTAAGTATTCCGAGGAACCGGTTTCTGAACGTATCAGAACATACTCAGCTTCTGTAGCTCCTCCCTGATAGTCATTTCCTAAATCAGCAGACATTATTGAACCCACTGCAGTGCCATGTGTATGCCCATAATAGACTGTTGTATCCTCTGCAAAATTTGCAGTGGCAATAATTCTATTTTCATCATACAAATGACCAAATGCCGGCATGGTATTCATTACTGAGAAACCGGCATCAATAATAGCCACTCTCATGCCTGCTCCGTGGTAGCCCATATTGTGTAGCGGGGTAAGATTAATTTGACCCTGCACTTCTTCGTAACCAGGTCCGTAAAAAGAGCTCCTGGCGAGTTCCCTGATAAATTTATCCTGTGAATGTTTCGGGAGGGTTTTAGGAAAAAATTCTTTTTTCGATGTCTTACTCACAAATGAAAAATCTTCTATTAATTGGAGTATTGAATCATTGGTTTTGACCACGGTGAAATTAAACCAGCGGCTACTATATCGTATTTCGGCTCCGAGTGCTTGCAGACTATCTACAAATACAGGATTTACAGGTAGATCTGTACTATCAATGGCAATATCCTGATTTTCTCTACGCTCAATAGCTCTTAGCGAAAGAAAATCTTCGGGTTGATTTACGGTAAAAGGAGTCCCTGCTTTTGTATTGTAATGGACTACGTACTCACCGGGAGCAATTTGGGCATGCATAGGTGCAGCCAACAACACCGTAAAAATAATTATAAATAAATTTTTAATATATATCCCCATAATATCGTTTTTGCTTAAAAATAGTAGCTGTTTTAATACGCTCTTCTATTGGCAAAGTGTAATCATAATCGGGATCATCTGAAATAATAGAAACCTTTTCTCTATACAACAGACCAACATTTCTGGCATAAAAACTTTCATCTGTATATTTGTATATCAAAGTCGAATCCATATTATGATGCACAATTAGAGTGGAATCGTAAACATTTCCCTGAATATTGTTCATCTGGTCAATTTCATGCACTGTACTACGTATTGAAGTGTCGGATAAAATAGAATAGGTATAATAATTCCAGCTAGTGCCTTGACTCATCGGAAAAACAAGCTCAAGCCAAATATTGTTTTGTGTAAATTTTATAAGACTCTGATCACTTCTTTCATACCAAAACAGGTAATTAAGTTCCCATCGGTTTAATGTTTTATCATATAAATAGTTTGTGCAAAAATATTTTTCCAAATTATTAATACTTTGCATACTATCAACGACTGTTTTCTCCAGCCAGGTTACAGTATCATATACTCCGCTGGGATCATCTATCGTTATTTGAGTCATACTATCTACCCAAACCATACCTGTTTTTAATGGATAATAAGCCGAATCATCAGCAAATGCGTAATCAACAGACTCATCGCAGGATGATATAAGGAAAAGTAGTATGGCAATGACAATAGCAAATCTCATGAATATAAAATTAATTAATATTTCCTAATGGAGCATTAAACTGATAATCATTATTTTTATTTACTATCAATGTTTTACACTCAAGATTATACCACCACCAACAACATCCTCATTTTCATAAAATACTGCAGATTGGCCTGGAGTAATAGCTGATGCATTGTGATACAGTTCTATCCTTAGATTTTTACCATCCGGATAGATCTTGCCCATTGTGCCTTTATTGCGATACCTGATTTTTATATTGACCTCCAAACCTTCCTCAGGTATATGATCATACTTCATTAGGTTAACATTCCCGACTACAAAGCCAGCACCATTTAATTCATCTTTTTTTCCCAATACAACTGTATTGGTTTTGGCATCTATATCAACGACATAAGCCGGATATCCGAGAGCTACTCCAAGCCCTTTTCTCTGCCCGATGGTATAGAAAGGATAACCATTGTGGGTACCTACTTTTTCTCCATTTGTTAAAATAAAATCACCATGGCCAATATTTTCAATTTGTTCTGGCACTTCATCGTTTAAAAATCTCCGATAGTCATTATCGGGAATGAAACAAATTTCCTGACTCTCTTTTTTTTCTGAAAGCTTCACGAAACCACGTTCAGCTGCCATTTTCCTAATTTGAGTTTTATTTAACCCGCCTAAAGGAAAAATGGTGCGCTTTAGATCGTCCTGAGACAAACCATGTAAGAAATAGGTCTGATCTTTATTTTCATCAATCCCCTGAGCTAAATAATAACGGCCATTTTTATTTATAATCCTTGCATAATGTCCTGTGGCAATATAATCGCAGTTTAATTCATTGGCTCTTTCGATTAGTTCGCCCCATTTAATATCAGAATTACATACCACACAAGGATTGGGCGTTCTGCCGTTTAAATATTCATCTACAAAATTTTTAATGATAGTTTTTTTAAAGCTATCACGCAGGTCCAATACTTCATGTTTATAACCTAGTTTCTCCGACAATCTTTTCGCTTCCATCATCGAATCAACAGTACAGCATCCCGTTTCTTTGCTGATGCAACTGTCTTTTACAGAATCATATGTTCTGTATGTTAGGCCATGAATCTCGTATCCCTGCTCACTTAACAGCATTCCTGCTACGGAGCTATCAATTCCACCACTCATTGCGAGTAAAACACGTTTTTTCATTCTTTCACATTTTAAATCATCTACACTTCTTTACACTCGCATTTCACTAATTATTAAAAAGCTTTCCCACAAAACTTCCCTTACTGAGAGAACAATATTTTTGCCGTTCTGATTAAGCAATTGAATTTAATATCTATCTTTTTTAAAAAAGTTGATACCCTGATTATAAGGTTCATCAAAACGTCCCCTGTTTTGTAATAAACTATCAATCGTTTTTGATTCTTTTCTTTCTAATCCTTCTTTATTTTCCGGGATACCCTTTTTATAAACCCTTGTTTCAATAATATTACCATGTCGATCGTATAAGATATACTTTCCGTGTTTAAGATCATCGACATATGGCGCAACAACCTCAACTTGCCCATCAGGGTAATAAGTCTTAAATGTGTCCTGTCGTAATCCATCCTTATAAAAAGCTTCGAACATAGGATTGCCATTGCGATAAAATCGTTTCCATTGTCCGTCTTTTTGCCCATTAGTATAATGAATGTATTGCCACCTGGAACCATTCATATGATAATAAGTAAAATCACCATGATAAACTCCCTTTTTATAAGACTCTGTCATTATTACCTGACCATCTTCATTGAAATAATTCCATACACTATCTTTCTTCTTATTAAAATATCTTCCATAAGCTAAAGTATCTCCGTTGGGGTAAAATAAAACAGTATTACATTGCAAACTATCACCAAAATATAACTGTGTTGCTTTTAAATTTCCTTTTCTATCGTATTGTTTAAATTCACCCTTTGGATTATCATCTACGAAATATCCTTCATACCGTACCTTACCGTTAATATATTCCTTCACCCATCGGCCTTGTTTTAACCCATTAATGTCCTTATAGTTCAAGAGTGTATCACTACCCTCCTGACCAACGTTCTGTGCATTTAATTCTAAAGCAGTAAATGAGATCAGCAAAAGCAAAATAATTTGTCGCATAATGTTTGACTTTCAAGTAATATAGTTTTTAAACGAAATTCATGCAAAGTTAATATATTCAAAAAGATAATTTGAGGCTATTCCTTAAAAAAGCTTATCAAATGGCCCAAAAAACATGCCGTATAAAAAATGGTAAATAAATTAAAATATTAATAACAATCTGAAATTTACATTTTATACTATAACGAGATGGGTACTTTAATAAAAAAGAAATCATATTTATTATTCACACTCGTTTTTGACTATACTAAAAAATTAGCACAATATATTTCAAAATCGGAATCGGGGTGGAAATAAATAATTCCATTAGAAACTTGCAGTATTTTCGATTGCGATACTGACAGCAAAACGAATCTCGCCATATTGCTTTATCTCCGGCATCAATAAATTTCAATAACCCTGTTTACTGGCCCTATTGATTTGGTTTACCTGAAAAAAAGCACAAAAAAAAGCCTGTCTATCCGTAGATAAACAGGCTTTTAAAAGTTGGCGATCAGCCGAATGGCGGACAGGCTCTGCTACTCTCAGATAGTAAGAGCGTCGTGAAGTGCACGAGTGTATATAC
>NZ_JBSRDC010000073.1:0-128598 GCF_055145285.1 Salinivirga sp.
GGAGAACATCAAATAGTAGAGGTTTATTGTTTATGCGGTTACTTGAACAGGCTGTTATTGCAGAGCCTTTAACATATGATAAAATTATTAACGAAAATCACGGGTGTTGATCGGATACCCCATATAACTTTAATAATATTTCCTTCGATGATTTAGAAGAAATCTTATTCAGGTTATTGATAATTTGAGTTACTGAATATAAACTTTCATTATTCTTTATTAATTGTTCTGCTATATCATTGGATGTTCTGCTTGAAAATATTTTTTTTGCAACATCTTTATTTATGTCGTAAATATCACTTAAAAAACGTGAAAAATCAGTTAACGATAATTGGATAATTCTGCTAAAAAAGCCTTTATCTGCAACCAATTTATTTAAAAGTTCATCCAATTTTTGGTTATTATCATAAGCTCTAAAATTTATTAACTCATTTAGGCTTTTTGAAATCTTCACAGGGTGGTTTTTATCTTCTATTGCAGATTTTAAAAGTAATTCAGAATCTAAATTTTTATAAATATCAAAAGCTAACTGTCGTGCAATATCTGTTTTTTTAAGTTCAGCTAAACAATTCCCTAACAAACTAAAAGGTGTTGAATAAAATTTTTCCATCCAAAACGAAAAGTCTAATACAAAAAGTCTTTGAGTAGTTAATTTATGATTTTTTCTGTCTTGATAAATAGTTAAAGTTAGTTCGTTTATAGGCGTTTCTTTAACAAAAGAATTAATCTGGATATTATTAACTGATTGACCAACCTGTGTTTCTTCTTCACCAAGTGCTTCCTTTAAAGCAAGTATTTCATTTTTTAAATAATAACCGCCCTGCTCAAATATTCTGATTTTCTGAAATGGTATTATTAATTCAAACTTTTCAAGAAAAACTCTTTTTATGTTGTGTTCTAAATGTTTATGCTCGCGTACAAGTTTAATAATTTCAGCTTGTGAAGTGTATGATTTTATTGAGTAGTATTTAATTACTCGTTCGATAAATTCATTTTTACTTAACAAGTCTTTTAATAGTGAATTTTCATCTATGCTAGCAAGAGTGTTTAAGGTAAATGAAAAGTTAAATGGTAAAGGATTTAGCTCTAAATAATATTCAAATATTGAACTTTTAATATTCGGCGTATTTAATATTTCCGTAACTATTTTAGACCCCCCATTTTCAGTGAGGTTTTGAACTAAAGTTCCGAAATTTTCAGGAAGTGAATCAATTCCAGATAAATACTTTATTATTTGTTCCGTTTTTACTTTATCTATTCCTTTCTTTTTAAGGTCAGGATTTTGTAAAACTATTGATTGAGCAATTAAGTCTGCAAATGAAGTATGGTGGAAAACAAAAAATGAATCTTCTTCATAAAATAATCCTTTGTCCTTTAATCGCTCAAAAACGGTTTGACTATTTACATCATTAAAAGGCAATTGTTTCTGAAACGGAATATTGAAACTATAGATAGATGCGTATCTTAAAGTTAATTCTATTTCATCCCTGTTTTTAAAACCGTAATTGTCATAGAATTTTTTGTTCAGTAGTTCGTTGTCAAAATCAGATAACGAACCTCCAACTTTGCCCCAGAAGTGAAGTAAAATTGAAAGTTTTAATAGGTTAAAATTAATAAGTTCGAGAACTATATTGAAATCACCAATTTCGTATTCCTTGTCTGGAAACTTTTGCTTGTAAAATTTTAGTCTGTTTTGAATTAGTTCTTTTATTCTATTCGCATCACAAAAAATCTCATTATTGTATCGCTTCTTCCAAATAAATTCCCGATGATAAATTTGACCGTTAAATTCGTCATCAATTAAGCTAGTATTTCGGCTAAGAAAAATTGCCTGTATTTGATTATAATTCTTTAATTCGACAAATAGTTCATCACTGAAATTGAGGTTATTCTGTATGTCATCAACTATTAAAAAACTAAACTGATTATTGAGAATACCAAGTTCCTTTTTAACATCGGATAATTTGTTTGCTTCTGTAACCTTTAAATAGAAACTTTTTATTAAAGTCTGTTTTGCCAACATACTCGCGACAAAATATGAAAAAGTTGTCTTTCCAGAACAACTGCTACCAACTAATAGATAGTTTTGTGCTCCCTCATAAAGGTTTGACCTAGAATTTTTTCGAATATTCTTAAATAATTGAAATTCAGGTTTTGATAAAACAATCCAATTGTTTTTTAGAAACTTTGAGTTTGAATAAAATTCATCCTCTTTATCAAAAGCCTTTTCAATCGGTCTAATACATGCAATACTTTGAACCCCTTCTTCTTCTGGAAATAGCTCTTGTTTTAGAAAATTATATACCTCAAGTTGTTCTTGGTAGGTGAAATTTGATTGGATATGTGCTTTTAATGAACTCGGTGTTAAAATATTCTTCTCGTTACTGAAATTAATATCAGGGTCACTAAAATCATTCTTTTTTTCGGCTTCATTTAAATCCTCAAAAAATGCAATAAATAAAGATTTATAACCTTGTTTCACTTTTCGATTCTTAAAACCTTTTATTGTCCTTTCAATTTTACCTTTCTTGTTGTCTTTTTGGGCGGTTACTTGAACAGTTATGCTTTTATCGTAGTTTGCTAAATCAATATCAGATTCATTTCTTTTTTGATAATTTCTATTGTATAAATTCCATCCGTAAACTTTATTTAGAAATCGGCAGTAGAAATCCTCAGCTTTTTTATATGCATTAGTCCAGCCATTATCAGCATCGTTTCTCAATTGAGAAAAATACGTAGTAATTAAACCCTCTATTTCTTGTGCAATTTCTTTCATATCGGCTAGTCGTGGGTCGGATAAAAAATAGCTCTTTTGCAAGCTGAAGCATCGGCTTGCGGGTTGGGGCTTGCGAATGTGCTATTTGTGGGTTGGCTTTTCATTTTATGTTATTACGGTTCTCTGTCTTTGCATGAAACACAACTAATAAAGAATACTTATAACCACTTTTTTTATTGCGCATATCGTTCTAATTTCTGGCGATAAGCGAACGTTTGATGTTCGGTTATCTGATTTTGGTAAACGTTTATTAAAACGCTTAACGTAACCATTCAAATTTAACAAAGGTTGTTGGGGATTCCTATTTTTTGGCAGCAAAAAACCTTGTCCGGGCACCCCAAACGATGTAATCCAAACTCCTATGAGGCACAAAGTTTATTAGTCACCAGGTGAATACTTAATGACTCTCGGAACAGATTGCGCTGTAGAATTGGTAATGTACAATTCACCCGGTGACTTTCGGGTTTTAGGTGCAATTGTGGGGCAGCCGGGACACGAAAATTTGCGACAGATCACTTCTCCCGATCTCATCGGAATCGTAAAAACCAGTGAGGGCTTCGCTTTGAGCGAAACCCTCACTTTTTATCCGGTTTATTGGAAAAACAATGTTGTGGTTATACTTTTTTGAAGCTTTCGGTGGGCACCCAACCCACGCGGCCGTCGGCAATTTCTATTTCTGACCATTCGCCAAGCTCCTGGCGTACTTCAACTTTTAGTCCTTCGTGAATGGTAAAAAGGTCGGTGCCGCTGTTGTCGGGTGAGCTTTTTACGTTTAATGTAGGCTCAAAAACAACGGCTTTGTGCGTATCTTCCAAATAATTGCGGGCTTCGGCTCCGAGCACCAAACTCAGCACCATAAACAACAGCGCCAACAATCCTACAGGGAACACAGTCTTTTTGAGTACAATGGAACGGGTGAAGACAAATAGCAGCAATGCAGCAATAAGTATCAGGAAGGTTACTATGCTCAATATGGCCCACGAATTAAGCGGCATAGATTGCCATAACTCTTTGTACCACCTTTTGTAGAACGGCACCTGATCGGGCACTATTCGGTCGGTAATGAGGCTGTTGGCCATTTCGAGATTAAACCGGGCATCTTCGTGTGCGGGATTGTATTTGAGGGCTTTTTCGTAATACAAAATGGCGTGGGGCAATGATCCCTGCTTGTACCAGGCATTACCGAGGTTGTAATGTAAGTCGGCTGACGTCATGCCGTGATCAAGCACCTGCTGGTAAAATTTGGCTGCTTTGGCATAATTCTGATTGGTATAGGCTGTTTCTGCCGTGTCGATCCAGGTTTTATACTGCGCTGCTTCATTGTCTTGTGGCAGGGCACCCATAGCACTAGCTATGGCAAACCAACCTGTAACGATATATGTGATTAACTTTTTTGTCATCATTTGATCTGTTTTTCAAGTTTACCAATGATATCGGCGGCATCGTTGTATACTGTTTTGCTGTCGCTTTGGGCTGCCGAAGGCGCGTAGCGGGCAAATTCACAGTCGTCAATTAACTTAATTAGTTTTTCAATGATTTCTGCCGGCACACCTTGCTCTTTTAGCATGTCGCCCACATTATCGCGTGTAAGCGAAGCAGCATCAATGGTGAGTTTATCGGCCAGGTAACCCCAGATGGCTTTCAGAATGGCTTCGTACATAGCGCCGTCGTTCCCGGCTTTAAGCTCTTTGGCCGCTGTCTTTAATCGTTTTTTGCTCACTTTGCTGGCCTTTTTTGTACGCATGCGCAACTGGTCGGCATTTTCTTTAATTTTTTTTCGGCGAATGAGCAACACAATGATGGTAAGCCCAAGACCCAAAATGTAGATGAGCCAGAAGAGTGAAGTGCCAAAAAAGATGGTGTTCATGGGTTTAAGTCCCAAATTACCCGACTGTATAAACCGGATATCGGTACCAATATTGGATACATCTTGTTTGCTGTAATTAGAAACCACCATAGCACTTTGAGAGCCGTCGCCTTTTCCTACTTCTATATTAAAAGATTGGCCTTTAAGAGTTTTATACTGCCTTGTAGCCGGATTAAAATAACTGAATGTTACCGGGTCCAACTCAAAGGTGCCTTCGTGCCGCGGAATGAGCAGGTACTCATAGGTAATGGAACCACGTGCCCCGCTTGGTGTTACCCGAATCATGGGTTTAACTTTCGGGTCGTACACCTCAAAATCACCGGGAAACCCGGGTTTGGGCAGATCTACGAGTTTTAGATTTCCTTCGCCGGTAAGTTTCACTTTCAGGGTGAGCGACTCGTTGGCTTTGAGTTTTGTTTTGTCTACTGATGTTTCGAGACTAAAATTACCCACAGCCCCGTTGAACGATGCAGGTGCGCCTGCCGGCAGCGATTTAACCGTTACGGTAGTTTTAGGGCTTTCGTCTTTGATGGTATAACGGCGATAGCGTCCGCCAAAGAAATCGTCGAACGGGTCGTTACTTCTTACGCGTTCACGCACCACGGCCTCCACCTCAAAAGGATCGATGGTGAGTTTTCCGTCGCGCTGTGGAAATAACACGTATTTTTTAATCACCCCGGTTTGGTATATCTGACCGTTTACATTTTCGCGCTGAAGCGAAATTTGCTGTGGTGTTTCGATCTCCTGGTTAAAGAAACCACTGAACGATGGAAACCTGATATCTTCGAAACCTGCCAGGCTCAGGCGTGTGTAAAGTTTCAACGTGGCCACAAGGTGTTCGCCCTGGTAAATATTATTCCTGCTGATCTGTACACGTACAAAAAAATCAGTGCCGCCCTTCTTTACCTGCTGTTGCTGAGCAGTATTATTTTGCTGACTTTGAGCCTGTTTTTGTGAAGGATCACCTTTTAAAACTTCTATGTTTATGGATCCGGATTTGGCTGTTGCGCCATCTTTCTCTACTTCTGCAGGCGGTATGTTATAATCGCCGGGTTCATCAGCCACCAGTACATAGGTAAAAGTAAGGTTTAAAGAGGTGTTTTGCCGGCCGTTTACAATCTGAATGCTTGTACTTTGCGATACGCCAGGGCCCGACAACACCGTGAAGGCATCGGGCAGCTTAATATGCGGTGCATCGGTTTTGGCATCGACTTTATAGACCAAACGGAAACGCTCCCCCACTTTCACCACATTGGGCGCTTCACCGGTGATATTGACCTTTTGCCCTGTAGCGACAAAAGGCAGGATGATGATTTGTATGGCTAATATCCAAAATCTTATCATGGTATATTATTTTTCAGGTAAAAACCCTGTAAAGTTACCAGTCTTTCTCGGTTTTTTCACTATTCGAACTTTTCTTTGTTCTTCTTTTCAGCTTCTGTTGCAACTCTTTCTCGTCCATCTGGAGTGCTTTTAATATGCGTAAAGCATCTTTTTTGGAAATTTTCTTCCCTTTTTCTCCTTTCTTACCCTGCTTTTGCTCTCCTGGTTTTTGTTGAGCTTTTTGTTGCTGCTGTTTACGCTTATCCTTTTCGGACTGTTGCTTTTGATTCTTCTTTTGTTGTTGTTTTTGCTGCTGGTTCTGCTTTTTCTTATGCTGATCTTTATTCTGATTTTTTTTGTTTTGCTGATTTTTTTTCTGCTGCTGTTGCTGTTCTTGCAACTTACTCTGCGCAAAGGCCAGGTTATATTTTGTAGCAGTATCATTCGGATAATTGCGCAATGCGTTTTTATAAGCTTCAATGCTCTCCTTCAGTTTGCTGTTCATCAGGTGTGCATTGCCAATATTGTGGTACAGCTTACTTTTTTTCCGTTCATCGATATTCAGGCTGGTGAGCGACTCCCACTCTTTGAGCGCCTCCTCATACTTTTCCTGACGGTACAAACTGTTGGCCAGATTATTTCGGCCCTCATACGTTGAAGGCTTTTTCTCAATGGCTTTCCGGTACTCAACTTCGGCTTTTTGCATAAGGGCACTGTCAACTTGCAGCGAATCGTCAAGTGCTTCGTAGTACAATTCATTTCCACTGCGAATGTACTTGCGCTCTTTCTGCCCAAAGCTCTGGCTCACAAAAACCAGCATCAACACAAGCAATATATTAAGGTACTTCGTCATCATTTTTTAAATATTTTTATGTTGGCCAAATATTTATTTTTCCGCTCCAGAATAAAAAATTCCAGCACAAGGAAGAACAAGGCTATCCATGCTGCAAACCGGAACTGTTCATCATATTCGGCATATACTTTCGATTTCATTTTGGCTTTTTCGAGCTGGTTAATGTCATCAAACAAGCTGTTCAGCCCTGAGCGAATATTGTTTGCTCTGATGTAAGAGCCTTCGCCGGCTGCGGCGATTTGCTGCAGCATGCCTTCGTTCAATTTGGTAATAACCACATTGCCATTCCGGTCTTTATGAAATTCGTTGGATTTACCACGCTCCGGGATGGGGCCACCCTCTGGCAATCCCATGCCAATGGTGTACACTTTTATATCTTTTTCAGCTGCCTCTTTGGCCATTTCAATAGCATTTCCTTCGTGGTTTTCACCATCGGTGATAATTATCAGGGCTTTATTTTTTTCTTCTCCTGGAGAAAATGAATTAATACCGTGACCAATGGCTGCGCCTATGGCGGTACCCTGTTGCGGAATCATCTCTGTCTCTACCGATGAAATAAACATTTTGGCTGCCGGGTAATCGGTGGTAAGGGGCAACTGGGTATAGGCTTCACCGGCAAAAACAATCAGTGAAATACGGTCGTGCTCCAGGCGGTCGAGTAATTTTACAATGGCTCTTTTGGCTCTTTCCAGCCGACTTGGCTGAATGTCGGTAGCCAGCATGCTGCGCGACACATCTAATGCCACCACCAATTCTTTACCTTCGCGCTGTACTTCTTTCATGCGCGTACCAAACCTGGGTCTTGCAATAGCTAAAATGATGGCTGCCAAAGCGAGCATCAGCAAGATATATTTCCACCACGGCTTTGAACGTGAACGCATGGGTGCCATGCGGTTTATCATCTCCTGACTGGCAAATTGCCGGAGCTGCTTCCTGCCTTGTGAGCGCATTACCCAGAAAAGAAGGATTAATACCGGAATAATCCAGAGTAAATGTAAATATTGTATATATCCAAACTCAAACATAATGGTTCGTTTTATGGCATTGTTCTGAAAATGGTTGCACGCAATACAACCTCAAGCAATAATGCTATGGCTGCGATGATGGCAAACCAAATGTATTCTTCCTGTTTTTTGGCAAATGATTTGGTTTCGATGCGTGTTTTTTCCATCTGATCGATTCGTTCATAAATTTCTTTCAGTGCACTGTTGCTGGTGGCCCGAAAATATTTTCCGTCGGTCAATTGTGCCATTTCCTGCAAAACAGCTTCATCAATCTCCACTTCCATTTGCTTATATTGTGTGCCAAATGGTGTTTGCACGGGATAAGGCGCTGTACCCCTTGAACCCACACCAATGGTATACACCCTTATTCCAAATGTATTGGCCAGTTCAGCAGCGGTTACAGGGTCAATTTCGCCCCGGTTATTTACCCCATCGGTGAGCAAAATAATGACCTTACTTTCAGCGTTGCTTTCGCGTAAGCGGTTAATGCTGGTAGCGAGGCCAAGACCTATGGCAGTACCATCTTCTATCATGCCGCTTTTCACATCTTTAAACAGGTTCAGCAAGGTGGCATGATCGGTGGTCAGCGGACATTGTGTAAATGCTTCGCCGCTGAAAATGGTCAGTCCGATGCGGTCGTTGGGCCGCCCGTTGATAAATTGCATGGCCACATCTTTGGCGGCATCTAACCGGTCGGGCCGCAGGTCGCGGGCCAGCATACTGCTCGATACATCAAGCGCCATGATGATATCAATACCTTCGGTGGTTTGTTTCTCCCAATTGTCTGTAGACTGCGGCCGGGCTATAATTATAATTACGGCTGCAACAGTGATCATTCTCAATGCTGGCAAACTGTGCCTTGCCCACTCTTTCACTCTGTTGTAAGGCTGATTAAAAGCGCCCAGTGAACTTACACGCAGGGTGGCACTTTGCTTTTTACGCCTGAACACATACCAGGCTGCCATTGGAATGAGCAATAGCAGTAGGTACAGGTACTCAGGGTTGGCAAATGTATATCCGTTTAAACTCATTGCGCTTGGTTTTCTTTTTGATCTTCTGGTTCAATAACTTGCTCTTTGGTACTAATCACCAGCTGATACGCATAATCCATGGTTCTGGCGTTGTCGTCGGGTAATGGCGTAAACTTTGCAAACTTGGCCAAATCGGCCATTTCAAGAATATCGCTCACCTTTTTGCTGTTTTCTGTATCAAGAATCTTATTTTCGCTGATGTAGGCTTCAATAAAACCTGTTGTATTTTCCATGGCAGGTACAAAGAACCGGTATTCCAGATATTTTCGCACAATATCTGATAAAATGCTGTAATGCCGCTTTATCTTATCTTTTTGCCAGAGTTTTTGCCCCTGCAATTCGTCCAGTTCACGCAATGCGATGACATGTGGCGGCTCCTTGGGCTTCGCTTTTTGGGGCAGTTCTTCTTTTTGCTTTTGCTGCTTTTTGAAATACCACCACAGGGTGAATATCAGCGCCAGCACAAAAATAATGAGTCCGGCATAAATGGCATATTCACGCAAAAACTCTTTAAATGTTAAAGGCGTTTCAATGGGCTTCTTAATGTCGGCAATGGCATTGGCAGTAGAATCGATATTGAATGTGGTTACACCGAGGTAAACCGGGTTGGTTTGCAAAGTATCGGTACTGTTATTCGCATAACTTACCACAATACGGTATGGTTTAATTTCATAAGAACCTGAATCGAAACTGCTAATGAGGTAAGGCTTGCGAATGGTTTTGCGCCCTTCTTTCAGCACTGTATCAAACGGCAAATCGCGTATAATCTCAATTTTATCCACAAGGGTATCCATCAAGGGCGGAAAGCTAACCTTTGCGTCATCGGGCACATTGGCTGACAATGCAAACTCCACATGATCGCCAATGAGCATCATGGACGTATCGAGTGAGGCTTTCACCTGCGCTCCCTGTCCTCTGACAATGCCCAACTGAATAATTAAAAGCAGCAGTATGGTTAATAGTTTACGTATCATTACATCTGAACATTTACATGGATCTTTTCTTGAAAAACTTTACCAAAGGTTGTACATAATCCTCATCGGTTGACAAATTGACAGCATCTACCCCTGATTTGCGGAAGGTGGTTTGCTGATATTGCTCCAACTCTTTCCACCAACTTTCGTACAACATCCGGTTTTTCCGACTCGATGTATCAATAGTTCTTGTTTCACCCGTCTCCGGATCGGCAAGTTCCACCAATCCCATGGACGGCATCAGACGTTCGCCGGGGTCGAAAACCCGAAGTGCAGCCACATCGTGTTTTTTGTTGGCTATCATCAGGGCGTGATCGAAACTGCGATCGATAAAATCGGAAATCAAAAAAGCGGTACTGCGTTTTTTTATCATACCCGTGAAATATTCCAGGGCATTGCTGATGTTTGTTCCTTTTTCAGTGGGTTCAAATCTTAATAGCTCTGAAATAATGCGCAAAATGTGCTTACGGCCTTTCTGAGGCGGGATAAATTTCTCCACCTTACTGCTGAAAAGAATTACACCGATTTTATCGTTATTTTGTATGGCGGAGAATGATAAAACTGCAGCCAGTTCAGCGATAAATTCCCGTTTGAATACGGAATCTGTTCCGAAATCTTTCGAGCCGCTGATATCGATGAGCAACATCACCGTGAGTTCCCGCTCCTCTTCAAAAACCTTCACATACGGGTGATTGAAACGTGCGGTTACATTCCAGTCCACATCACGAATGGCATCGCCATACTGATATTCGCGCACTTCGCTAAAGGTCATACCCTTGCCCTTGAAGGCAGAATGATACTGCCCTGCAAAAACCTGTCGGGACAACCCGCGGGTTTTAATTTCGATGTGACGAACCTTTTTTAATATATCTTGTGTTTCCAAAACAACACCATTTTAAATTACCTAATCATCTTAGCTTTTTGCTCAGCTTCTGACCGTTAGTCAGAAGTACATCTTTTGCGAATTATTATTCGACAAACTATGGTACCTCAACCGTGTTCAGTACCTTATTGATGATATCTTCGGTTGTAAGCTCCTCAGCCTCGGCCTGGTAAGTGAGTCCGATGCGGTGACGCAACACATCGTGGCATACAGCACGCACATCTTCGGGCACTACATAACCGCGGCGCTTGATAAATGCATAAGCTTTGGCTGCTTTTGCAAGGTTAATGCTGGCACGGGGCGATCCACCGTAACTGATCATCTCTTTGAGCGATTCAAGGTTGTAATCTTCAGGTGTGCGTGTGGCAAATACAATGTCCAGAATATACTGTTCAATTTTCTCATCGATGTATACATCCTTTACCACATCACGAGCCTTAAGAATGGCATCGCGCGTAATAACCTGGCTTGCTTCGGGAAAATCCTTTAGCAGGTTTTCGCGCATAATGCGTTTCTCCTCATCCAACTTCGGATAATGAACTACTGCCTTAAGCATGAAACGGTCCATTTGAGCTTCAGGCAGTGGATAAGTCCCCTCCTGCTCTATTGGGTTTTGTGTAGCCAACACAAGGAAAGGCTTTTCAAGAGTAAAGGTATTTTCGCCAATTGTTACCTGCTTTTCCTGCATAGCCTCGAGCAGAGCACTCTGAACTTTAGCCGGGGCACGGTTAATCTCGTCAGCCAAAATAAAATTATTAAAAATTGGGCCCTTTTTCACCTCAAATTGCTCCTTTTTCTGGCTGTAAATCATGGTTCCGATAAGGTCGGCAGGCAGCAGGTCGGGTGTAAACTGAATGCGACTAAAGCCCGCATCGGTAGTTTTAGCCAGGGTACTGATGGCAAGCGTTTTGGCCAAACCCGGCACACCTTCGAGCAAAATATGCCCATCGGAAAGCAGCCCTATAAGCAAACTCTCAACCAGGTGCTTTTGCCCTACAATGACCTTGTTCATCTCCATGGTGATCATCTCAACGAAAGAACTTTCCTCTTTAATACGCTCATTGAGCTCTCTGATGTTGGTTGTAGTATCCATAAATTCAGATTTTATTTTAGCTTTATGTTTCTGAAGCACAAAAATAACGCAATCAATTGGGATATTGCACCTTTGCCACAGCAATTTTAACGAAACTTTAACCCGCTGCTGCAAAAATGAGACAATTCTCTTTTAATGTTGATTTTTTACATATTCAATTATGATTATGCAGTAGTTTACATCTATCGCAAACTGATTACAAACTTTCCAACACCAAAACAGGCTCCTTTGAATTCGAACGCACCAATTCCCTGTTAAAAAAAAAGAAGTGATTACATTTTCTATAAAATAGCATATAGTTTATAGATTTGACCCAATACCCTCAGTCTCAATTTAGGCTGGGGGTATTTTTTATACAATGGTTTTGCCCAAATCAAAAACATTCCCTAATCTTGCAGCATGCGATATTTTATTAATCTGGCATACGACGGGTCTCAATATCACGGTTGGCAAATTCAGCCCAATGCGGTTTCGGTGCAGCAGCTTATGAATGAGGCCATAGAGAAGATTACACGCGAAAAAGTCAATGTAATTGGTTGTGGACGAACGGATACGGGCGTGCATGCCAGCTATTTTGTAATGCACGTGGATCTGGACAATGAAATTAATGCGCCTGAAAAATTCACCTATCATCTGAATGCTGTTTTACCGAAAGACATTGTAGTGTATGAAACCCAACCGGTTGTAGGTGACTTGCATGCCCGGTTTAGTGCCACAGCGCGTGAATACCATTATTTCCTGAGCAAAGATCCGCATCCCTACCTCTATCCGTTTGCCAAACAATTGGTAAAACTACCTGACATGCCGAAGCTACACGAAGCAGCAAAAATCATTCAGCAAAACACCGATTTTGCAAGCTTTTGCAAGGCACATGCCGGCAACAAAACCAACATTTGTCAGATTAGCGAGAGCCAATGGATAGAGACGGACGATTTTCTTATTTACCGCATTAAAGCCGACCGGTTTTTGCGCAACATGGTCAGGGGGCTGGTAGGCACCATGCTCGAAATCGGACTGGGCAAACGCTCACCCGACGAATTACAACTTATTTTTGATGCCAGGGATAGAAAAAAAGCCGGCATGTCTGCCGACCCGCAAGGTCTGTTTCTTACCGGCGTGGTGTACCCCGATGAAATTTTTAAGCACACATCAAAGTTACCCTTTCCGCTTAATATGGATTGAACTTATTGACCTTCAGTGATTCGCGTAAGCAGTTCCTTAACGTTACCTATTTCAATGAAAGATGCACCTACACCACGACCAAAACTCCCGGCAATGATTACGATAAGGTCATCATCTTGCAGGTAGTTCTTTTTTATCAGCCTCGAAATGCCGTAACGTATAAACTCATCAGGAGAGTTGCGTTGCTCAATATAATTCACATGCACACCATAAGAAAGTGCGAGCTCGCGCATGGTTCGCTTACTGTAGGCCATAGCAAAAATGGGTCGGTTGCCCCGGTACCCGGCCAGGTTACGAATTGTGCGACCAGAAGTGGTATCGGCCACAATAGCCTGTGCTTTGAGTTCTGTGGCAGCTCTAACAGCCGATTGGCAAAGCCAGCCCGATACTTCTGACGCGAGCACTGCAATAGGCACATCTGCATTAAACAACCCTTTATTCTGTTCCACCTGCATGGCAACGCTACTCATTACACGCAACGACTCCAGCGGATATTTGCCATAAGCGGTTTCTCCGCTCAGCATTACTGCATCGGTTCCGTCGTATATGGCTGTAGCAATATCGCTGACCTCTGCTCGTGTGGGCCTTGGGTTTTCAATCATACTGTGGAGCATCTGGGTAGCGGTGATGGATATTTTTCTGCGCGCCATACTTTTACGTATGATATCTTTCTGAATAATGGGAATTCGCTCCCTTGGAACTTCAATGGCCAGGTCGCCCCGTGCAATCATCACTCCATGTGCCACATCGAGAATTTCATCGATATTGTCTATACCATGCTGGTTCTCAATTTTGGCAATAATTTTAATATTGCTGTTATGCTGGTCCAGTATACTCTGCACGGCCAGCACATCCTGTTTATTTCGCACAAAAGAGTGTGCTATGAAATCAAGATCATGTTCGGCAGCAAAATGAATATATCCTTTATCTTTTTCGCTCAATGCGGGCAAACTTAAATGGGCCGAAGGGATATTAACACTTTTGCGGCCTTTAATTTGCCCCTGATTTTTCACTTCGCATAGCAAGGCATCTTCCTTATGCTCGAGCACTTCCAATTCTATATCTCCATCATCAATCAATATGCTGCTTCCATTGAGTACATCTTTTACAAAATCCGGATAGGAGACATATATCATATCAGAAGTTGAAAGACCTTCCGGATCTCCTTTCATACAAATTTTATCGCCACCCTTGACAAAAATTTCCTCGCTGGTTTTAGTCGTTCTGATTTCCGGACCTTTAGTGTCGAGCAGAAGTGCAATTTTATTCGAAACTTCTCGCACATTATTTATTACTTTCAGGGTATCTTCGTGGGTTTGATGCGCTGTATTTAAGCGCACTACATTCATACCTGCATCGAATAACTGCTTTAAAAATTCAGGTTCGCAATTCAAATCAGATATTGTAGCTACAATTTTGGTCAACTTCTTCATATGTTAGTTTTTTAATTTCAAGTAAATGATAACCGCAAAAGTTGCTGAGTTTAAATTTACGTATTGTAATTTACAAAAATTTCAGCGATTAACTCTATTCTATTATTTTGTGTTCATAGATAAACTATAATTTATCTACTGAAGCAAAATTAAGCGCACAAAGATAGAGAAGCTCCTGGAAAGATAAAATGTTGTTTACTCCAGGTCAAAAATATTTTTTGAGCCTGCTATAATCTCCATTAAACTACATCTTCTTTATATTTTTGATATAACTGTTGAACAATTCCATCGGAGAGCCCCATGCGGGGGACAAAAATTCGCTGGCCGTTGGCATATTTAAAAGCGCGTAAAAATATTTTTGTAGCCGGTACAATTACATCTGCCCGGTGCGGATTTAGCCGCAATACGGCAATGCGTTCATCGAAAGTAAACCTTTGCAGGTAATCATACATATGTTTAAGCTCATCGGCATTGATAGATTCCCCGTATTTTTTACCCATGAGTTTAAAAAGCTTATTAACATTACCACCGGAGCCTATTAATGAAATATCCTTAAGTTTTGTGGCCTGCTTGCGCATAAACGACTTAAATCGATCTACCTCGTCCTCATCCTCCTTTTGGCTAAGCATGCGTACGGTACCCATATTAAAAGATTCCTGTTCTAATTTCTTATTCTTCGAAACCACTGTTACTTCGGTACTTCCGCCTCCAACATCCACATAAATATAATCTTTACCGGGATCAAGCAATTGCGATATGCCTGTGTGAAAAATAATCTCGGCTTCTTGTTTGCCATTAATAATTTCGAGTTCAATACCTATTTCGTACTGTATGGCATTAATCAGGTCCTTTCCATTTACAGCTTCCCGCATAGCAGAAGTTGCCACAGCCCGGTAATCAAGGATATTGTAGGCGTTCATAATGTGCCGATAGCCCTTCATTGCATGCAATAGTTGTTCGGCTTTCATATTGCTGATACGTTGTCCGCTGAACACATCTGCGCCCAATCTCAGAGGTATACGAATAAGTGATACTTTCTTAAATTTGGTTTCGTCAGGATACTCAATTGCGTTCATAATGAGCAATCGAATAGCATTTGATCCTATATCTATGGCGCCAAAGGGTAGAAATTTCATTGATAACTAAACATTGAACCTGCTTTTTATTCGTTTACAGGCGGCTTATTTCAATCTTTTTAAATAATTATAATATTCAATTTGTGCGCGATGTTTTCTCTTGGCCTTTGTTTTTCTGTATTTATTTTGCTGCTCAGCATCCAACACGCGAGCTTTGGTATTATCGCGCCACTGAATATCGAACATGGCTCGCAGTTCTTTCTGAATCTCTTTGTCATAAACCGGACAGGCGACCTCAACGCGATGATCGAGATTGCGGGACATCCAGTCGGCAGATGTAATAAAGTATTGCTCTTCCCCGCCATTGGCAAAAATAACAAAACGACTATGCTCCAAATACTTATCTACAATACTGATGCCTTCAATATTATCACTCATTCCTTTTACTCCGGCTTTAAGGGAACAGATACCACGAATGATAAGTTTGATTTTAACGCCTGCTTTGCTGGCCGAATAAAGGTGATTGATCATACCCTGATCAACAAGATTATTGAGTTTTAGCAAGATGTAAGCAGGCTTACCCAATTTTGCGTTTTTTATTTCTGTAGAAATCTGCTGCATAAATTGTTTTCGCATGCTATAAGGCGATACCACAAGATGCCGGTAATTAAATCGCTTGTAATTGTGTTTGAGGAACTCAAATATCTTGGTGACTTCTGCCGCTATTTGCCGGTTGGTGGTAAACAATCCTTCATCGCAATAGAGGTTTGCTGTACCTTCGTGGAAGTTCCCTGTTCCAATGTATGTAAAACTTTTTATACGCCCCTGTTCTTTTCGGTGCACCAGCGCAATTTTAGAGTGTACCTTTAATCCTTGCACACCATGAATTACACGCACACCTGCTTCCTGTAATTTTTCTGACCAGCGCAGGTTGGCTTTTTCATCGAATCTGGCGAGTAACTCAATTAAAACGGTCACATATTTCCCGTTTTTTGCCGCATTGATCAGTGCATTAATGACTTTCGACCGATCTGCAACCCGGTAGAGCGTTACTGATATGGATGTTACCTGCGGGTCTACTGCGGCCTCCCGCAACAAATCTATAAAATGGTTAAAGGTTTGGTAAGGATAGTGCAATAAAATATCGCGCTCACGAATTACCTGCATAATGCTCCTATGCACATCCACATAGCGATGCACAAGTGGTGGCGGGTTTTTTATTTCCAGGTTATCATCGACCGATGGGAACTTAATAAAATCTTTGAAATTGTGGTAAATTCCGCCCGGTATGAGATTATCATCATCGTCTACTTTCATATGATTGGTGATAAATCGGAATAAATCATCAGGCATCCGTTCATCGTAAACCAACCGTACCGGCTGACCTTTACGCCTTTCTTTTAAAGACTTGGCCATTTTTTCCATAAAACTCATAGAAATATCGTCGTCAATATCGAGCTCGGCATCCCGTGTTATTTTGATGGTATATGCTTCAATTTTATCGTATTCGAACATGAAGAAGATATCATCGAGGCAATACCGTATAATATCATCGACAATGATGATGTAGGTATCTTCTTCCAAACCTTTACGCTTAGGCAGCACTACAAATCTGGGATTACTGCCCACGGGCACCTCCAGGAGCGCATATCGTGTTTTGCGGGGGTTGTCTTCCACAGTCATTTTAATGGCCAGATAAATGGCTTTATCGCGCAAATAAGGGAAAGGTTTATCCTTACTGAGCATTATTGGGACAATGAGCGGACTCAGCTCTCTGGTAAAAAAATCGTTCGCAAACTCCCCCTGAACCCGGTCTAACTGCAACTCATCTATAACATGAACTCCAACAGCATCGAGCTCTCTGAGCAACCGCTCATAAATAGTTTGAAACCGTTCCTGCAAAGACATCACGGTTTTCTGTATTCTATCAAGTACTTCCTGGGGCGTCATATCGCCCAGTACAATCTTTGACTGCTTACCAATATCTACCAGGCGCCGCATAGTAGCTACACGCACACGGAAAAACTCATCGAGGTTATTAGAAAAAATACCCAAAAAACGCACGCGCTGGAGTAAAGGGTTGCGCTCATCATCGGCCTCCTGCAAAACCCGTTCATTGAACGATAACCAACTTATTTCACGATTTATGAATCTGCTCTCCTTCTTAACTTTCTGCATGGGTCTGTTTGAGTTTATGAAATGGAAAAATACAAAATGCAAAAATAACCAACAAATATAATCTGAATATTATATCTTGTGTTACTATAACGTTAATTGCATAAAAAAACCACCCTGTAAACAGCGTGGTTTCAATTTTGCTATAATTTAGATTGGTTTATTGAACAATAAGCTTTTTAACGGTTTTTTTATTAATTACCACATAATAGAACCCTCTTGTAAGATTCTGGTAATCATTTACCTGCTGCATACCAGAGGAATAAACCTTAAATGTATCTTCGGCTCCTAAGCCTCTTATTTTCCATGATGCACCTGAACGCAGTGGTTGGGGATAAATTGTATAGGTTTTTGCATTCACTTCAGTAGAAAGAATTCTTAATGTTTCAGTAGTACCGTCATAATCAGTCTGGATAAGCTTTATGTAAAGTGCTCCGTTTGTTTCTGAATCAAAACTATATTCGTAATTAGTCAAAGTACTTTTTGTACCATTTCCTGAAACTCTTGCCAACTCTTCCCAGGCTTGCATATCGGAGCTGATAAACAAGGTAAAATAATCGTTGTTGGTTTCGGTGGCTGTAGTCCAGTTGATGGTCACTTCTGAACCCGCTGAAGCTATATTAGTACCCAATAATTCTACTGGTAGTGTATAATTGTTATCGTTACCTGAAGTAAGGGTTCCTGTTCCACTACTTACAGTTCCCTCGAAGGCTCCGTCAACATTAACTATACCATCCACTGTAATATTGGCACCTGAGGCATTAAAATCACCATCGATCTGCACATTTCCGTCAAGTGACAAATTAGAATTTTTATTAGCAGTTACATCTCCTCCTACATCCATTGTGCCAGTAGAGTTAACTGTAAGGTTACCATTATTACCAACCTCGATATTGTTTGTGATGTTTAATATACCATCCAGGTTTATGGTGGCATTGTTTGACACATAAAGATTTGTGGCTGTTACAGTAACGCCATCATCAATATTCAGGACAGATTTATTTCCGAGAACTATATCATCATACGTTGCATCGGAACTAATGGTAACAGTCTCATTATTACTTAAGGTTAGATCCTGGCCCATAAGACCCAAAAATGAGATTAATAGTAAAAATGTAATAATTGGTTTCATCTTTTTATAGCTTTAATTCAATATTGGATACGCCCGGAGCGTGAATTAGTTTGCGATTTTGCGCAGCCTTTGATGAATCCACTAATTCCTTTGACGAAACAAAAAAAACACCGCAGAAAATATCCTGCAGTGTTTTCTAAGAACAATTTAACTGGAACTATTTCGTATACTTTTCGTCGTCAATATCCACGTTAACATCGATGCTTTTGATCTCAATTTCCATGGGCTGTGGCATCATTCCTGTTGATACAATGGTATGTGGATACATTACACCACCTACAGGTTTGTAATCTTTCAGTTTCTGCACCTGTTCCATTTCGCCACGTTGCGTTTCAATGGTCTTTTTTGTCATGACTTTAAGACCTGAATTTACATCATAGTAATCGAATTGCGTGTCACCGGCCGGGGTGGTTACTTTCACTTTATAAACCTCTTTTCCATCTATGTCTTCGAGTGCTACAAGTTCTAATTCATAACCCAGCTCGTCATATTTTAGGAACTTATGCATTTGGCTTTCAAGTTTTAATGACTCAAGATCCTCACCTTCAAAATCTTTTTCACCTTGCATACCGGTCATGAAACCTTTTTCACCGTCATAAACCTGCTTACTGACAAGCATACCATTCATTTTGGTTTCATTAATCATCTTATCGGGTGCTTCCTGGATCATAATGGTTTGAATGGTTCTACCCTGCATTTGCATTTCTGCCACTTGCTTAACCGATTTAATTGCATTAATTTTTGTTGCTCCACCACGGGCATCAACATATTTGGTAATCACTTTTTCGGCTGTAAGGTCTTTGGGCAATGTTTTATTATCTTCTACCTCATTTCCCCAGGTATTATAAATTTTTACTTCACCATCGCTGTCAAATCTCTTAAGTTTTTCTTTCAAAACAGATTTATCGCCGGCTATTACAATATGGCTATTCTCAGGTTTAATGTATTTTTCAGCCATAGCCGTTACCTGGTCAACTGTAACAGCATTGAGTTTTTTGAGGTAAGTGTTGTAGTAATCTTCAGGCAGATTATACAGTTCGGTATTGAGAGCAAACTGTGCTATAGTACGTGGAGATTCCATGGCACGGGCAAAAGCACCTGTTCGGACGCTTTTTATCATATCCAAATGCTCTTTTGTTACAGGATCAGCAGTCATTCCCTTCATTTCATGCAGAAATTCCTGTACAGCACTGTCTGTTACCTCAGTTCCCACTTCAGCACCTGCATTAAAATAGCCTACCAGGTCATCTTTCGACAGCTGGCTGCGCGCGCCGTATGTGTAACCTTTATCTTCACGCAAATTCTGCATCAACCGGCCTGAGAACACGCCACCACCGAGGGCTTCGTTCATCACTGTTGCCGGTATTGCGTCTTCGTCGCCAGGCATCAACTCAATCGGGTAGGTAATTTTAATTACAGATTGAACTGCTCCGTCTTTATTAGCTATAGCTACCTGATTTCCTTCGGGAGCCTTTGGCTGATTGTATTCATGTGTTGGCACATTACCTCTTTCCCATGCTCCAAAATATTTTTTCACCAGCTTTTTGGTCTGGCGCTTTTTTATATCGCCAACCACAACCATATAAGCATTATTGGGCTTAAAATAAGTGTTGTAGTAATCAACACACATCTGACGTGTTATTTGGTCGACGCTCTCCTCAGTAGTTATTTCTCCATAAGGATGGTCTTTTCCATATCGTAATACTTTGGCCACATTGTTTGCCATTGCACTGGGGTCGGATTTCTGAGTAGACAAGCCTGATTTTGTTTGTTTCTTATATTTCTCCAGCTCTTCTTCAGGGAATGTTGGATTTAAAGCAACATCAGCAGCTAACTTCAGAAAATCCTCTGTGAACCTTGACATGGTCGACCCATAAAATCCATTGCTGTTGGTTGAAAGACGGGCACCCAAATAATCAATGGCTTCGTCAATTTCCTCTTTGTTTCTGTTTTCAGTACCTGTACGCATAAGATCTCCGGTTGCGCTGAGGTATCCAACAGTTTCTTTTTCCAATACAGGATCATTATTCAGATATAACTGAAAAGATACTCTAGGTACTTTATGATTTTCGACTAAAAGAACCTTCAGGCCGTTATCCAGCTCAAAAGTTTTTGACTTACCAATCTTGATTTCAGGTGCAGGACCAGCTTCTGGTCTGACACTCCTATCCAGCTGGGCTGATAAATTGAGCCCGCTAAATAAAATTATTACGGAAAATATACTTGCTAAAAACTTCATGTCTTATTGATTTTTTTGTTTTTGAGATTCTGGTAAATAATAGAGCACAACGCGGTTATCTTTGGTCAGATATTCTTTGGCAGCTGCTTTAATATCTTCTTTGGTTACGGCTCTGTATTTTTCTATTTCTGTATTAACCAAATCGGTGTTTTTGAAGTAGGTATAGTTTCTCGCAAGTGCATTCGCACGCGAGTATAATCTTGCAGAGCCGTTTACAAATTCACTTTCAATCTGATTTTTGAGCTTTTGAAATTCTCTGTCATCAATCTTTCCGTTTTTTACCGCTTCAATCTCTGCATTCATCGCCTCTTCAAGTTTTTGTGGATCAACGCCCATGTTAGGCAATGCAAACGTTAATGCTACTGAAGGATGCTCGAAAGGCATTGGAAAAAGGTTTACAACCATTGCCAATTCTTTTTCATCCACAAGCTTTTTGTTTAAGCGAGAACTCTGCCCGCCAGACAGCATTTTGGCAAGTAAGTCTACAGCATAATAATCTTCGCTACCCATTGCCGGTGTACGGTATGCCTGTATTATGGCTGGCAATTGAATTTGGTCATAAACAGTATCGCGTACTTCGCCACCAAGTGGTGGTTCATTGGGCTCAGGACGGCGAATTTCTTTGGTTCCTTTTGGGATAGAACCATAATATTTTTCAATGTATTCTTTCGCCTCATCTTTTTCAAAATCCCCGGCTACAACCAATACGGCATTGTTGGGAACATAAAACATATCATAAAACGCTTGAAATTCATGGTCTTCAGCAGCTCTGATATGGTCTTCATCACCAATGGTTGTCCATTGATAAGGATGCTTCTTAAATGCCCGTTTCATGGTTTGAATCATAACATCTCCATACGGACGATTATCATAACGTTGTTTCTTTTCTTCAATTACAACTTTCTTCTGGGTAGCAATCCCAACGGAATCAACTTTTGCATGAAGCATGCGTTCTGCCTCGAGCCACAGCCCAAGCTCCAATTGATTCGACGGCATTATTTCGTAGTAATAGGTCCGATCGTTGCTGGTACTGGCATTCAGGGTACCACCAGCTTTTTCAACGATTTCTGAATATTCACCACGGTCAATGTTTTTTGTACCTTCAAACATGAGGTGTTCAAAAAAGTGGGCAAATCCGGTGCGAGTAGGTTTCTCATTTTTCGATCCTACGTGATACATCACGCTGATGGATACAATGGGTGCAGTATGATCCTGGTGAAGTATCACATGCAGCCCGTTATCGAGATCATACTCTTCGAACTCGATTTCGTCTGAACCGGCAAGGGCAATAAGTCCGGGCACAAACAATAAGGTTAATAATCCTAACAGTTTTTGTCGCATAATTCTAATTTTTAATTTTCAAATAATAGTATTTATGGTTAATCATTTTCTTTATTTTCATAATCGAGAATATCGCCTGGCTTACATTCAAGCTCACGGCAAATGGCATTTAAAGTAGAAAACCTGATTGCTTTGGCTTTGCCACTTTTAAGAATGCTCAAATTGGCCATACTGATATTGACCCTTTCCGACAACTCGGAGAGTTTCATTTTGCGTTTTGCCAACATCACATCTAAATTTGTAACTATAGCCATTAAAATCTGTTTACACTGTTAATTCATTTTCTTTCTTTAATTCTACCCCGAAGCGGAAAATCTCGGCCAAAACCAAAATTATTAATCCCCAAAGTAATGATACGATAATCTCCGTATCAAAACGCAGGTTTACATCAGTGCTTTCTAAATAAATCTGATCTATAAACCCATATTTAGTGATAAAAAAGAACATCAGCTGCCAAAAAGACCATATAAAAAATGCCAGGGCAATTTGACGTATCCGCATCACGTAATGTAGATTGAACGGGTAATCATTTTTCAGATGCCTGTACATTGATCTGAATATGAACCACAATTGACTTATGGCATAAATCCCTATAAGCAACAAACCTACAAAATGCACCTGGGCATATATCAAAAACCAATTGGGAGCCTGTGTTATGATTACAGATGCATTAAGATCAGAAGTTTTACCAACTATTTCATCCCCACCGGTAGTAATAAATTTCATGCTTTGTTCAGCAGTCAAAGGCAAATCAATGGGCACTGCCGTAACATCTTTGCTGGTGCTTACTACCATAAGTATTGAGTAAAATACAATACCCAATATGGAAATAATCATGAATGCTGATAGCAGAAAATAAATACTGCCAACTAAACGCCGGTAATTTTTGTTATTTTTCATTTGGTACAGGTAATTTTTAAAGCTCACCAAAACTAACCCTGATATTTTATATAAAAAAATTTTAACGACAAATATACATTATTTATCGAAAAACAATAAAAATTTAACGTTTTTTAACGTTTCTGAATGCAATTAGTGAAAAAAATAAACAATATTTTGTGTAAAAAAAATTTTATATGTATTCAATTATGCAAATATTTACACAGCTTTTCTAATGCATCGAATTAAAAATAACTATACATGAATTGGATTGATCTTACCATTTTTATTGTGTACATGATTCTAATGCTTGGCGTTGGTGTCTATTTCTTAAGAAGAAATAAATCGGCCGATGACTATTATGTGGGTGGACGCACCATGAGCAAATGGCACATTGGGCTTTCGGTAGTTGCCACAGATGTTGGTGGTGGCTTCAGTATAGGTCTTGGTGGTTTAGGTTTTGTGTTGGGCCTTTCCGGGAGTTGGATGTTATTTACAGGACTTATAGGCGCCTGGCTTGCCGGTACTTTTTTAATTCCCAAAGTTTACCCATTGGCCAAAACAGAAAATTTTCTCACTTTTCCGCAATTGCTCAAACACAGTTTTGGTGCCCCTGCAGCCTTTATTGCAGGCCTAATTTCAGCTATCGGCTATTTGGGATTTACAAGCTCTCAGATTCTTGCCGGGGCTAAACTTGCCTCTGCTTCTTTCGTTAATCTCGGTATTAATGAAGCCCTCATTATTATGGGTGTAATTGCAGTGGTTTACACATTTATGGGCGGATTAAAAGCAGTCATCTATACCGATACTATACAATGGATTATTTTGCTTGCGGGGCTAATTGGAATTGGAATTCCGCTCGGATACTTTTACCTCGGAGGGTGGACAGCCATAAAAGACGCCCTGCCGAATGAATTTTTTGCATTTGATAATGTAACCTGGCAACAAATTGTGAAATGGCTGGTTACAATCATTCCAATATGGTTTGTAGGCATGACGCTTTACCAGCGAATTTATGCATCAAAATCGGCCAAAGAGGCCAAACGCGCCTGGTACATTGCCGGTGTATTCGAATATCCGTTTATGGCATTTATGGGCGTTATCATTGGTTTGTTCGCCCGCATTGCTTTTATGAACAACGATTTCGAAGCATTAGGTTTTCCGGCAACAGGCACCATTGACGAAGAAATGGGATTACCTCTTTTTCTACGTACCATTTTACCGCCCGGTTTGATGGGCCTGATGATGGCAGCCTATTTTTCTGCTATTATGTCAACCGCAGATAGTTGTCTTATGGCCTCTTCAGGTAACATTATTACAGACATCCTGAAGTTGCCGGCCCAAAACTCAAAAAGATACATGCGCATCGGTCAGGCTATTACATTGACTATCGGTGCCCTGGCCTTACTGCTGGCACTTCAAATGCAAAACGTGCTTGAATTAATGCTATACTCTTATGCATTTATGGTAAGCGGCCTTATTGTGCCTGTGCTGGCCATATTTTTCTGGAAAACAAAGTCGCCAGGAGCCGCAATAAGTTCAATGGTTGCCGGTGGCGGTACTACCCTGACCCTAATTATTGGCAAATTTGACCTGCCTTTAGGATTAGACCCAAACATATTTGGCATTAGCGCTGCATTTTTGGTTTACTTTGTCGTGGTCGAGCTTGAGAAAAAGCTAAACAATGCGAAAATAACTAATGAGTCTATGTAAGAAAACGCCAAAATACTGCTTTTCGCTCGTTTATGATATAATCAATCCAATAATGTAAGCCGTAGTGGCTATATTTATTTCAAACAGACTGGAAGCCTGAATTTCTAATTAAAAAGAATAAGTATCAATTCATGGTATTAAGGATGAAAAATCTTATTTTTGCACAATTTTTAACTTAAATCAGGTAACCATGTCATTTATTGAAGATAAAATCCGTTTTGAAGGGCTAACTTATGATGATGTAACTTTGGCCCCGGCCTACTCAGAAATTAACCCCAGAGAGGTGGACTTAACCACGCGCTTCTCAAAAAATATTTTGCTGAGAAGTCCGATCGTTTCAGCAGCCATGGATACCGTTACAGAAGCCCCAATGGCCATTGCCATAGCACGCGAAGGTGGTATTGGCGTAATTCACAAAAACATGACCATCGCCCAGCAAGCCAAACAGGTTAAGATGGTTAAAAGGGCTGAAAACGGAATGATTATCGACCCTATAACCATTAGTAAAGATGGCACTGTTGGTGATGCGCTCAACCTGATGAAAGAATACAAAATTGGTGGTATTCCCGTTGTAGACAACAATAAAACACTTATCGGGATTGTAACAAACCGCGATTTAAGATTTGAAACCATACTGGGTCGCAAAATTGATAAGGTGATGACTTCTGAAAACCTTATCATGACCAAACAAAATATTGACCTGGAAAAAGCTGCCGATATCCTCAAAAAACATAAAATAGAGAAACTACCGGTTGTAGATGAATCCAACAAACTGGTAGGTCTCATTACATACAAAGATATTTTCAAGGCTAAAGACCGCCCCAATGCATGCAAAGACGCTTATGGGAGCCTGCGTGTGGCAGCAGCAATTGGTGTTACCGACGACAGCATGGAGCGGGCCGTAGCACTCGTAAATGCAGGCGTAGATGCCATAATCATCGATACAGCACACGGGCACACCAAAAGTGTAATCGATTTGCTTAAAAAAGCAAAAGCTGAATTTAAAGATATAGACTGGGTAGTTGGTAATATTGGCACTCCTGAAGCAGCTGTTGACCTGATGAAAGCAGGAGCCGACGCCGTAAAAGTAGGTATTGGACCAGGTTCCATCTGCACCACACGTGTTGTTGCCGGAATAGGTGTGCCTCAACTCTCTGCTGTGTATGAAGCAGCCAAAGCGCTCAAGGGTAGTGGCGTTCCGGTAATTGCCGACGGTGGTTTGCGCTATTCAGGCGATGTGGTGAAAGCACTGGCTGGTGGTGCCGACAGTGTAATGGCAGGGTCACTATTTGCCGGAACTGAAGAAGCTCCGGGCGAAACCATCATTTATAACGGGCGAAAATTTAAAGCCTACCGTGGAATGGGTTCAGTAGAAGCAATGAACGAAGGCTCTAAAGACCGTTATTTCCAGGCACAAGAAGACGACATAAAGAAACTTGTACCGGAAGGTATTTCAGGCCGCGTACCCTATAAAGGTACCATTGGTGAAGTTATGTATCAGTTAGTGGGAGGACTCAGAGCAGGCATGGGCTACTGTGGAGCCAAAAACATTGAGACACTCAAAAATGCATCGTTTGTACGCATTACCTCTGCAGGAGTAACTGAAAGCCATCCACACGACATCAGTATAACCCGGGAAGCACCAAATTACAGTCGCTAATTATTAAGCCCAGAGAATAATAAAAATGCAGTTTTTGAGTTATAATGCTGATAAAGACCTTGTTTATTTGTGTTAAAACATGCATAGTGAAACTCACCATCTAAAGGGCTACAAAAAATTAGCCGATATCTTTGGTTGTGTTTCACTTTATTGTTTTCATGCAAAGCAAAACGCAATTAGATTAAAACCACAATATTCAGTCTGTTTTGAGATAATTTTGCGAAAAATTTATGTAGGTTTGACATTCGAAATAAAATAATAAATAGGTTTACAATGAAAAGATTAATGCTAATTCCCATATTATTGATTTTTGCGCTCACCCAATCTCAAGGGCAAAAAGATATTATTTTGCAAATTGATGATGAGCAAATCACACTGGAAGAATTCAAGCGTATTTATTTCAAAAACAATAAAGATTCTGCTCTTACACAAGAATCGCTCGAAGAGTATTTAGAATTGTTTACCAATTTTAAGCTAAAGGTGCACGAAGCAACAAAACTGGGATTGGACCAACAAGATAAATTTATAAAGGAACTGGATTCTTACCGTCAGCAACTGGTTAAACCATACTTAACAGACAGTGCAACCGACGAACAACTAATACGTGAAGCTTATAATAGGATGAAGCACATTGTACGTGCTAAGCATATTTTATTCAAAATACCACAAAAAGCCGCACCGCAAGATACTTTAAAACTATACAACCAGGCTAAAGAAGTTCTGGCGCAACTTAAAAACGGGGCCGATTTCGGGACCATGGCAAAAAAACATTCCATGGACCCATCTGTGCGATACAATAATGGAGACCTGGGGTATTTTTCAGCCTTTAAGATGGTCTACCCGTTCGAAAACGCTGCATTCAATTTAGCGGAAGGAGAAATCAGCGACCTTGTACGCACTAACTTTGGATACCACATTATAAAAGTCACCGATCGCAAAGAGGCGCCCGGCACAGTGGAGGCAGCGCATATTATGATTAGATTACCGCAAACTGCCACACCAGATGCAACCAAAGAGGCCAGGTCCAAAATAGACCAAATATACAGCAAGCTCGAAGCCGGAGGTGATTTTTCAGAATTGGCCAGTCAATACAGCGAAGACCCCCAAACAGCTAAAAAGGGAGGGCAATTACCAAAATTCAGTCCCGGACGCATGCTACCCAATTTTGAAGAAAAAATCTTCAGCCAGGAAGAAGGTCAATATTCAGAACCATTCAGAACAAAGGTGGGCTGGCATATAGTGAAACTGATTTCGAAAGAACCAATAAACTCATTGGAGAAAGAACGTGCAAATATCAAAAGAAAACTTTCAAAAACAGCACGTGCCAATCTTAGCCGAAAAAAGGTAGTTCAGCGACTCAAAAAAGAGTACGACCTGCAATGCAATGATGACGCAATGGCCAAACTATTCAGCAGTATTAACCACGACAGTCTGATGCAAAAAATATGGCACCTGAACGCCAAAATAGATATGGAAGCTCCGCTCTGCTCCTTTGCCAAGGAAAAACTTAAAGTGAATGATTTGGTGCAATACATAAAAAAACACGTGAAGCAACCTAAAAAAGACGCACAAGAATTTTTACTCCGTACAAAAAAGCAGTTTGTCGACAACAGCATTATTCAATATGAAAAAGCCCATTTGGAAGAAAAATATCCCGACTTTGCATGGCTGATGAAAGAATATCACGACGGGATATTACTGTTTAATATTACAGATAGTGTAGTTTGGAAAAAGGCGGTAAAAGATACTGCAGGACTCAAAAAATATTACGCAAACCATAAAGCCGATTACCAATGGGAAAAACGTATGCAGTCCGAAATAATTGAAGTAAGCCCTTCGCATAAACTCAGAAAAACTAAAAGAATCATTCGTAAACATTACAGAAAAGATGAAAAAAGTGCAATAGAGCAAAGCTTGCAAAATGCATTTGAAGATACCACTATTACGGTTATCTTCGATTCAGGCCTCTATGAAAAAGGCACAAACAAATATGTTGATGACACCAACTGGAAAACCGGCCTGCATTTAGCGAGGGAGCTGGACAACAAACAGGTATTTGTATACAATGAAAAAATGCTCGAGCCACAACCCAAAGCATTTGCGGAAATCAGGGGATTAGTAACAGCAGATTACCAGAACTATCTGGAAAAAAAGTGGATAGAGTCCTTACGCGAAAAATATAATGTGCAAGTGCATAAGGAACTACTCAATAAACTATTAAATTAATTGAAATGCGCATTTTTGGGGCAATTATCTTACTCACATTTATATTGGCTTCGTGCCAATATCGCAATGGCGATGAAAATGCTTTGGCTTTATACAAAAGCGAAGCACTGTATTTGTCAGACATTGAACAATCGTTTCCTGAAAATATGGCCAAAGAAGACAGCATGAGGCTGCTGAAGCAAATTGTAGACAACTGGCTCTCACGCCAACTGCTGTACGAAAGGGCTATGGGCCATCAACTTCACGATGAAGACGACATAGCATATAAAGTAGAGCAGTACAAACAAAACCTAATCATCCATCAATATAAATCTCAACTGGTAAGCGAAAAAATAGACACCACCGTTACAATCGAGCAAATTCAGAATTACTACGATAAGCATAGTGACGAGTTCCGGCTGAGAGAAAATATTGCAAGGGTTTATTTTGTGAAATTACCCAAATCTATACCCAATGCCTACAAAGTAAGACAATGGATGCAAAACAGTGAAGATGAGGACAAGCTCATAGAACTCAAGGAATTCTCATATCAAAATGCCCGGTATTACGATTTCGATAACCAATGGATAAACTTCGAATCTCTCAATAAATTTTTACCCGAAAAAGTTGAAAATGAAAAAAACTTTCTGGAACGTTATCGCACTTACCAGAAACGAGACAACCTATACTGGTATTTTCTTCGCATCAATGAATATTTGCTTAAAGGAGATATAGCACCAATGGAATATATCATTCCTGATATCCGACAAATTATATTGAGTAAAAGAAAAATAGACTTTATAAAGAAACTGGAAAACAACCTGAAAAGAGAAGCACAGAACAATAAAAAAATAAAAATCAATATTTAACTTATGTGGAAAAGAGGAACAGCATTATTAATTGCTTTTATAGTTAGCCAGTCGTTTGTATTGGCTCAAGATAAAGTATTGGACGAAGTAGTAGCAATAGTAGGAGACCGCATTATTTTAGATTCTGACATCGAAAAACAGGCTATTCAATATCGCCAACAGGGATATTACAGCGGAGGAAATATAAAATGTGAAATTATTGAGGAACAGTTATACCAAAAATTGCTGCTCAATCAGGCAGAAATAGACAGCATCGAGGTCAGTGAATCGGAGGTAGAATCTGCCATGCAGCAACGCATACAGTATTTTATTTCGCAGCTGGGTTCAGAACAAAAGCTGGAGGAGTTTTATGGTAAAAGCGTTGTAGAAATAAAAGAAGAGTTCAGACCGCTAATTGCAGACCAGATTAAAAGTCAACGGATGCAAACAGAACTTACCAAAGATGTAGATATTACACCAACGGAAGTTCGTAATTTCTACAATCAGATACCCAAAGACAGCCTACCGCTCATCAACACTAAATTTCAAATTCAGCAAATAGTCAAATACCCTGAAATTAGTGAAGTAGAAATACTTGCCGTTAAAGAACGGTTACAAAAATTTAAAGAACGTATCGAAAGCGGAGAACGGTTCGCCACACTTGCAGCACTCTATTCCGAAGATGAAGGCACAGCAGCTAAAGGAGGTAAACTTGGCTATGTTGGGCGTGGCGACCTTGTGCCCGAATTTGCAGCTGTAGCATTTAAACTGGAAAAAGGCCAAATTAGTCATATTGTGAAAACTGAGTACGGATATCACATTATTAAACTAATTGACAGAAAAGGTGAAAAAATAAACTGCAGGCACATTTTATTGAAACCCACAGTTAAACCAAAAAAGAAAATAGCAGCACAGGAATTCCTCGATAGTGTACGCAATGAAATCATCAACGACACCCTGAAATGGGAAGAAGCAGTTAGAATGTACTCACAAGATGAAGACACACGTGCCAATGCAGGACTGTTAATTAATTATCAGGATGGTTCAAGCCAGTTTAAAAAAGACCAAATAGAACCCTCCATCGCCTTTGCCATTAAAGACCTTGAGCCCGGGGATATTTCAAAACCATTTGAAGCAGAAAACGACAAAGGAAAAACACTGTTTAAAATTGTACGCATAAAAGCACGCGTAAAAGCCCATACAGCCAATATGCAAGATGACTATCAGGCTATACAGGAGATGGCTCTGCGTAACAAAAAAGAAGAATTCGTTACAGAATGGATTGAAAAAATACACGAAAACACTTACATACGAATATCAGACAAATACAAAGACTGCTCCTTCAAATACAAATGGTTAAAATAAGTGAAGATGCAATATAAATCAGACAAAGAAGCTGTTGATGCCCTGGGACAATATAACGAAAAACTCGACCAGGAGATTCATAAGGTTATTCTGGGTCAGAAAAAAGTAGTTGAAGATATATTACTCAGCATTTTTAGCGGAGGGCATACCCTTTTGGTAGGAGTACCAGGTCTGGCAAAAACACTATTGGTGAATACTATTGCTCAGGCACTGGGGTTAAACTTTAAGCGTATACAGTTTACACCCGACCTGATGCCTTCCGATATTATCGGGACAGAAATACTGGATGAAAACCGGGCTTTTCGTTTCCTTAAAGGACCCGTTTTTAGTAATATTATTTTGGCTGATGAAATTAACCGTACGCCACCCAAAACACAATCGGCACTTCTGGAAGCAATGCAGGAAAAAGCTGTTACGGCAGCAGGTACCAGTTACCAACTCGAGGAACCATTTTACGTATTAGCCACCCAAAATCCCATAGAACAGGAAGGAACATACCCATTGCCCGAAGCTCAGCTCGACCGTTTTATGTTCAATATAAACCTGGATTATCCGAGTTACGATGATGAAGTAGAAATTGTAAAGGCCACAACCGGCGAAATCAACAACAATATTGAGAAAATAATCGACCGTGAAAGCATTATCTTCTTCCAGAAACTTATCAGACGTGTACCTGTAAATGATAATGTGGTAAAACACGCCGTTTGGCTCACTACACAGTCGCGACCAGGCACGCCCGATGCACACAAAATAACAGATGAATATATCACCTGGGGTGCCGGACCACGAGCTTCGCAATATCTCATCTTGGGAGCTAAAGCCCATGCTGCCCTTCACGGAAAATATTCACCAGATATAGAAGATGTCAATGCTGTAGCTAAACCGGTTTTCCGTCACCGCCTGGTAAAAAACTTCAAAGCAGAAGCTGAGCAAATAAACCTCGATGACATCATTGATGAGCTAATTAAAAATAAAAAATGAACAAAGCAGCTCTTCTGTTAATCGCTTTTACATTATTTAGCAGCATCCAGAGTTTTGCACAAAAAGATACTGCCAAAGCATCGCGTGTTTTGCTGGAAGATGCAGATTACATTGATATCAGTAAGTTTATTGCTCAAAATGCCAAAAGGATTATCGGTAATGTGGAGCTTAGACAGGACGATATTGTCATGTTTTGCGACAGTGCCTATCTTTATGCCAAACTAAACAATTTTAGCGCATTTGGCAATGTACATCTTATAAAAGGCGATTCCATTGAAGTATTCAGCGATACACTTTACTACTTAGGTAATGAGAAAAAATCAAAGTTTCGGGGCAATGTCACCATGCTCGATAAAAATGTAAAGCTGTATACAGACTCGCTCGATTATGATATGCTACGAAATACAGCATACTATTTCAATGGCGGGAAAATTATAGACTCTGCTTCAACTCTTGAAAGCATGCAGGGGCACTATTACACAAACCTTGAAACGTTTTTCTTTAAAGACTCGGTAGTTGTTACCACGGAAAAGTATACCATGCATACCGACACACTTAAGTATCATACCCAAACAAATATGGCCATCTTTAAAGGGCCAACCACTATTGTGAGCGACAGCAATATGCTTTATGCTGAAAGAGGATGGTACGATACAGAACGCGATATAGGGCGCATCAATCAAAATGCACAGTATAAGAACAAAAACCAAACCCTCGACTGCGATACCTTATTCTACAACAGAAATGAAGGCTATGGGGAAGCATTTTCAAACGTAATTATTAAAAGCCTGAAAGACAGCATACATCTCACATCGAATTATGCCTTTTACAATGAAAAAGACGAATCCTCAATAGCCACAGATAGTGCCACGCTAATCCAGATATCAGCATCAGACACGACTTATTTGCATGCAGACACGCTTCACTCCTATGTAGATAGTGCAGATGGCAGTGTGAGAAATATTTTTGCCTATTACAAAGTACAAATGTATAGCGATAACATACAACTCCGTTGCGATTCTATAGCATTTTCTTTTAAAGACAGCATTGTAAGATTATTTGGAAATCCTGTTATTTGGTCAGACAGCAGCCAGCTCAAGGCCAACCTCATGCATTTTCAGATTGTGGATAATGAGTTAGAAAAAATATTCTTAAAAGAAAATGCCATAATAATTTCAGAAAAAGATACCCTGTATTATAATCAAATTAAGGGATTTGAGATAACCGGGAATCTGGAGGCTCACGAATTAAAACATGCAGTTGTAAATCGCCGCAGCGAAACCATCTACTACCTTGAAGAAGATGAAGAAATAAATAGCATGAATAAAACACGCAGCCGACAAATGGAAGTTTATTTTAATAACGGTCAGGTTAACCGGGTAGTGTGGATTAGCGAGCCAAACGGCAAAGTTTTGCCCTTAAGTGATTTAAATGAAGGAAATATGTTCTTCAATGAATTTGAATGGCTCGACTACTTAAGACCAAAAAAACTTGAGGATATTTATCATTGGAAACCGTATGTACCTAAAAGGTAAACGGGAAATTAATACTCATCTTCATTAAAAAAGAAATCGTCTTTGCTTGGATAATCGGGCCAAATATCATCAATACTTTCATAAACCTCTCCTTCATCTTCCAATTCCTGCAAATTCTCAATAACCTCCATCGGGGCACCCGACCGCATAGCATAATCAATCAACTCATCCTTGGCTGCGGGCCAGGGAGCGTCTTCAAGTTTCGATGCTAACTCAAGGGTCCAATACATAGCATAACAATTTTTAAAGTTTCTCTAAAGGCGTGCAAATATAAAAAATAATCGATATCACAACACCAAAAAACACGATTCTATACGTTTTTATTCTAATAATTTGAAAATAACCTTACAATTAGCTTATTTTCAATACCTTGGAGACCAGGGAATTTCTTTTGCTTTATAATCTTTTGATAATTTCCGGCTCAACACAAACAAGTAATCTGATAAACGATTCAAATACTTGATAACCATACGTGCACCGGCAAATTCTTCCTGCACCTGTAAAGCCAGGCGCTCTGCTCTCCTGCATACACATCTTGCTACATGTGTTTCAGATACGGTAGGGTGTCCCCCGGGTAAAACAAAAGAAGTCAGCTCTGGCAATTTTTCATCCATCTTATCCATTTCTTTTTCCAGAAAAACGATATCCGTGCTGTACATCTCCGGCATCTTCACATCGCAATTGTCGCAGTCAGTAGCCATAATTGCCGCACATGTCATTAACCTGTCTTGTATCTCAATTAATGATTCCTGTGTGTGTTTATCAATTTTTTTAAAATCACGAATCATGCCTATATGGGCAATTAATTCATCAATTGTCCCGTAAGCCTCAATTCTTAAATGGTACTTAGGCACCCTTTTTCCACCTATGAGTGCAGTTGTGCCGTCATCGCCGGTTTTGGTATATACCTTCATTGCTTTATAATTTTTCCGATGCGATTGTTATTCTTTTTAATTCTTCTTCGATTGAAGCTTATATTTAGTTTCAATTTTTCTTAAATAAATAGCCTGATTTCTCTTTTATCGCATCTATTCAATTTTTCTTTGAAATTACGTACACATAGATAAACTAAATGTTCGAAACAACAGAACATAACTGCAACTTTTTCTAATTTTTTCGATAGGGTGCGCAACCTAAAACCTGACAGTAAAATGTTCTTTAGCCTGCGACCCGTACAAAAATACCAGTCCCAAACGGTATAAATCGATGGTAACGGTCACAGAAGGATGATTTTGTATCGCCTTCCAGGCTTTGGTCATGCCTGGAGACCAATAAATGTCGTCTACTACAATCACCCCATTTTTATTCAGCAAAGGAATAAGCATTTCAAAATATTGTATTGTGGGTTTATATGCATGATCGCCATCCATAAAAACCATATCAAAACGGGAGTCATATTTGGAAAATCTACCAAGAATATCGATAAAGCGCTCATTTTCAATGGCAATATTTGAAATACCCCACTTCGAAAACATACTAAGTGCAAACTGATAACGATCGTAATTTCCTTCTACAGTATGCACCATCACTTGCTCCTTACCTCTTGCCAGGCAGGCGCTTGTAAGTCCGCAACATGTTCCAAGCTCCAATACACTTTCTAAACTCAAATAATGGGTCAGTTTCACAAGCAAGCGGATATATTTTTCCGGTAAGCCACTTCTGCGTGCAAGTCTTCCTGCCCTAATGTATTGGGCATCTTTAATTTTTGAACCTTCGCCTTTATTTCCTTCAGATAGCAGTAAAGTTTTGCGCTCAAGCTCCTTTCGCATTTCTCCAATCCACCTGTATTGATTTACCCGCCCCTTAGATTGCATAAAAACCTCTCTTATGAGGCCATAAACAAAAGGTGAGTGGATGCCATAACCTTTTTTGTGTCTGGAGCTTAAATAGTAATTAAAACCGTTTGAAAATTGATGCAAAAACCAACCCAACTTCATATCAATCCTTATTTGAATGTAACCATAAATTTAAAGCAATTTACGATCCGCAAAACATAATTTTTAGAATGTATTCATCAAATTACAGTTTATAAGAAAATTTCATGATTTTTATCAATTTTTACAAACGAGATTATTAACAATGTGAATTAATTATCCATATTTTTTAATACAAAATAGAAAATCGCTGTATAACCACTTTCATTTTAATGGTATTCCTATATTTGCCTTTGAGCCATGGCTATGAAAATAAAAAACAATTACATATATCGCACTCTGCTGATCCTACTAAGCATGGTATTGATAGGCTATTCTGCCTGGTCTGGATACAGGGTTCATACTATTACAGCTACCAGAACTGAGTTAAAAACCACCTATAGCCAAATAAATGACATTTACTACGGTCTACTTTCGGTAGAAGCCTGGGAAAAACAGGTGAAAAAATCGTGCAACGTCAAATAAGCAATTTCGAGCTGAGCCAGGAACAACTAGAATTATTTCGTGCAAAAATAATCATAATGGAATTCTGGCTATAAAAAAACAGCAATAGCCTTTAACTGACTATTGCTGAATATATTTTTTATGAATTACAGGTATTGTCAATAGAAACAATATGGATTTATTTCACAATAATTCGTCTTACCACATTTATAGCATCTGTTTTCATTCTTACAATATACACACCAGGGTATTCAAAACTATATTGAAGTGATCCGTATATCTGTTTTGTATCTATAAGTTTACCTGTCATGTTATAAAACTGTACAATTCCTTTATAATCAGAATTTATAATTATATCTGAACGTGTGGGATTAGGATGCACTTGAAACCCATTCAATCCAGGATCCTTAATATCTGTCATGGATACTACCACAACAGTATCATTATAACTAATGGTTACCGAACCCTCACTCGGATCAAGGCTCTCTGATGTAATTGTATAATTATAATTGCCATTTATAACTTCAAAAACAGCCATTCCGCTACTATCTGTATTTAACTCAAGGGAGTCAAGTACAACAGAAGCCTCCGATATTGGGTTTTCATTAAAAATAACCGAAAAAGCAAGATCATGATATTGTAAAAGTTCCAATTCAATAAATTCATTCTCTCCCTGTATTGTAATTGAATCGTAAAATGTTTGATGGTCATCTTTTCCGATTTCCAATAAGTATTCCCCATTTGGAAGCATTACGTTTGCAACTCCATCAGCATCGGTATTCGTTGTTTCACCACCTATGGTCAAATAAGCATTTTCTACATTCTGGGCTCCATAACTAATATGAGCAACCAATTCATACATTACTGGTTGTAATATCACAGTAGAATCTAAAGGTGCGCCATCTACTATTATTTCGCCACTATATTTTTGATACTCATCCGCAAAAACCTCAAAATTCCACGACCCATCTGATGCCTCAATGGTAGCAAGTCCGCTAGAATCCGTTATAGCCATTTCTCCTTCTAATGAAACCTGGGCCCCAAAAACTGGCTGGCCCATAGTATTTTGTACTGTAAATGTTACATTGTATAGAGGTGCTTCATTTAAAACTATATTGATTGTGGTATCATTTGAAGTCATATTTAGCGTATCAATGTAGGCCTCATATCCTAATTTGGTAATCTGGAATGGGTAAGCTCCTTCATTAATTGATAAAGAGTCCATACCTAAACTATCTGTGACCAGTTCCTGGTTATAAATACTAATCTTCGCACCATATACAGGTGTTCCAGCATGAATTACATTAAATACAACTTTGCCAGGATAAAAATCATAATTATGTGAACCCAAATGACTCCAGTTATTATCTATATTAGTCGTATCCCATCCTATTGAATCCCATTGCACTGAAGGATCAAAAGAATCGGGGTTTACTGTTATGCCCTGAGTTACAGAAGGCTTTCTTACCAATCTGTTTTGCGAAGTCCATGACAACCAATAGTAATCTCCAGCCTGATAGTTTAATGAATCTTCATCGCACCAACCTTCGCCCGGATCCTGACCAATTACACCAATTAAATCAACCGGTGTTGAACCATCTTTTACAAGTACAATGGCATCGTCACCATTGAAGTACATAGGTGAAGGATATACGCCCGGACCGGTCATATCCGCCATTTCGTACAAGGTTGTATCGACATGACCATACACATTAGGCTCAATTTGACCATTGGTTATAATGATTGTGGAATAAGGAGGTATAATATTAGGGCCATCAATTAATTGAATGGGTAATTGATCGCTGGGGTTCGTTGCTCCATTGCCAAAACGCCAAATTTCATAATTATCCAGGTTGATGGTATCTGGTGTTGGATTAAATATTTCCAGGGCTTTATTTTGCGATGTACCTTCTAAATACTCTGAGAAAAAGAGATCATCTCCTGATTGCGCAATTAGCCCGTTTCCTATACAAAACAGGGCAATTGTAATAATAAGTTGTTTCATTTTTTTTGAAATAAAGATAACAATTAGTAAACAAAACCAAATCTTTTTTTTAAAATTTATGGGTTATATTTGTAAAAGATCACGTATGAGAACAAGTAATAAATACATTTACAATATTCTGATGGTTTTTATCGGCTTGCTCATGATATCATACGCAGCCTGGTCCGGGCACAATGTCTATCGAATAACAGCAGAGCACACACAACTCAAAACGGAATATAGTTATGTGAACGACATATATTATGGTTTACTTTCGGTAGAAGCCTGGGAAAAACAGATAAAAAAAATTGTACAGAAACAAATTTCAGCTTTTGAGCTGACAGATGAACAGCTCGAGGTTTTTCGGGAAGAGATTAACAAGGTAATAGAGTCCATTATCAGCAAAGCTGAAAAAATGGTACAAACCGAAGACAAAGGCTGGCGGGGCAAACTGCGCAAACTGGCGGTCAATACCTTTGTAGACATGGACCAGTTGCGCGAAAAAGTCCCGGAATTTACAGACGCAATATTAAATATCCTCACCAGACCGGAAAACATAGCCAGACTAAAGTCTATGGCTAATGCAAAACTCAGCGAAATGTCCGGTGAGACCTATGACAATAGACTTGAAAATGAGTTGAATGCAGTTTATCTGGCTCATGGCGTTACCACAAAAAAAGCTTTTAATCGCAAAATACAACGGGAATCAACCAAATTACATAAAGAGGCCTACGCCCATGGACGGATAATGGTGCTTGTGGTTGTAATTTTTTTGATGCTCTGGTTCTTTGTCTGCAAAAAAACATACCTGCACCGCACATACCTTAGCATGGCGGCGCTGTTAGCTCTAATTATATTGTTTACGGGCGTCAATACACCTATGCTCGAGATAGATGCCCGCATAACAAATATAGACTTTACATTACTCGGAGAGCATATTTCTTTTGAGGAGCAAATGATTTTTTACCAGAGTAAAAGCATTTTAGATGTTGTAACACTTCTTTTGCAAAGCAAGCCGCTGGATTCAATTGTAGTAGGATTACTCATTCTAACTTTCAGCGTTTTGCTACCTGTTTCAAAAATCATTTCATTGATTCTGTATCTATTCAGTAAAAAAATCAGGAAACTCAAAGCGGTCAACTGGCTTACATTTTGGTCAGGTAAATGGTCTATGGCCGATGTAATGGTGGTAGCCATTTTTATGAGTTATGTAGCTTTTGATGGCATTATGGAAAGTCAACTCAGACACATAAACAGGGAAACAGAAGCTGTTAAGGCCCTCACCACAAATAATACCGGACTTCAGGCAGGTTTCTTCATATTTGTTACATATGTATTCTTTTCCATGCTCTTATCAACAATACTGAAGAGTGTAGTTAAAATAAAAAAGTAGAAAGTGCCCGAGCGCAGCAATTACCAAAGCGCGATAAACCAGTCGAGCACACCGTACATCTTAAGGGCACTCGCAATAAGTACAACCATGAGCAGGTAACGTATAAAGGCTGCTCCTATGCGCCTTGCATAGCGCGAAGCAAAAAAAGCCCCGGTCATATTTCCTGCCGCCAACACCAGGCCAGCCTCCCAGTTTACCAGGTCGTTCCATATAAATATTGCAAGGGCCAGTGGCGTATAAACTAAAACGATAAAAACTTTTGCGGCATTGGCTTTTACCAACTCATGCCCTACTCCCATCACAAGACCTGCCAATAAAAACAGCCCGACACCTGCCTGAATAAAACCGCCATACAATCCAATAAAAAAGAAAATCAGCAGTTGCCATCCTATATGTAATCCTTTTGCTTCGGGAGCTTTTCCTTTAATCCATGCAGAAGGTTTAAATATGAGTAAAAAAAACATAAGCACCAGTAGCGATGCTATGGTATATTCCAGGTATTTCTCATTAATTTCCACAGCGATAAAGGCACCAATAACAGCGCCGACCAGAGCCGCAATGGCAATGGGCCAGGTATCTTTAAACGAAAGCATGCGCTGCTGCCTAAAGTTCCTAACGGCCACTATATTCTGCAAGATAATGGCTACCCGGTTAGTAGCATTGGCCACGCTTGCCGGCAAACCCAGGAAAATAAGCATGGGTAAAACCAACATACTCCCGCTCGCTGCAAGCACATTAATGAAGCCTGCCATAAGGCCAACACCTGCTATCAATATGTAATCTAAAAATTCCATGGTCAAAATTTGATGTCAAAGATATAAAAACAGCAGACCCATATTAACTGTTTAATCCAGTAATTCTGCCTGCAGCACATGCTCGTCAAAAACGGTATAATATCCCCTTTCGCAAAAAATAATTCCTTCATCTTCCATTTCGGAGATGCAGCGTGCAAGCGATGGTCGGGCTACCCCAAAAAGTTCAGCCATTGCAGTCTGCGACATTTTCGCATGAAAAGGCTCCCCTTGCGCCTCCATCCTGTCCAATAAAAAATGTGCAAGTTTTTGCCTGATGGTATTGAATGACATAAACTTTACTTTATCAGAAAGAAACTGCGCACGCGTGGAGATTATATTAATGTAATTGCCCAATAATGTCTCTGATTGCATCAGCATATGCTGAAAACCAGACTTCGGGATATATAAAAGCTTACAATCTGTTACTGCTGTGACATTTACCGGAATTTGTTGTTTCTCCCCATACATAAACGCAGAGGCAAGTGTCTGCGGGGCAATGGCATCCTCAATTTTTAAAGCTTTGCCCGAAGGGTCAAGCATTTCTGCAGCAATTTTCCCTGCCATCAGCACGATAAGCTTATCTACCGGATCGCCTGACTGAAATATTAAACAGCCTTTTTCGAAACTTCGCACCTGATATATTGAACTATTCAATAGCTCCGCCAACAAATCAGACTCAATACCCTTAAAAACAGGGGTTTTTTGAAGTATGGAAATAATTTCTTCCATTTTTTTGCCCGAATTTACTAAAAAATATGCGGGATGTAACAAATGTGACAGCATTTCAGACAAAGACCTCCTATTTTTGTATCAGAAAACATTAGGAATACCAACCAACTAATAAAATAGAAGAATGAAGCGAACAATGATACATATAGATGAGGACAAATGCAACGGATGTGGTGCATGTGTTCCCAACTGCCACGAAGGAGCTTTACAAATAATAGATGGTAAAGCAAGGCTCATAAGTGATTTGATGTGCGACGGACTGGGTGCCTGTATAGGGCATTGCCCCCTAGGAGCCATTGAGCTTGAAGAAAGAGAAGCAGCGCCATACGACGAAATTGCCGTTATGGAGCAAATGGCCCCTAAAGGTTATAATACCATTAAAGCCCACCTGATTCACATGAAAGAACACAAAGAATTTGGATATATGAAACAGGGCATCAAATGGTTGAAAGAAAATCAAAATAAAATTGACTTTGACCTGCAAGGCCTCATCGAAGAAGTGCATAATCATGGCCAGGCCGTAGAGCCACAAAAAATAAAAACACCTCATCAAGGTGGCTGCCCCGGTTCTCAATCCATGAGTTTTAAATCCGATATGCGCATGGCTTCAACACAGCAACCTACTGCAGAAAAACAATATGGAGCCAGCGCACTTCAGCAGTGGCCCGTTCAGCTGCATTTGCTCAATCCAATGGCCGAATATATGCAAAATGCCGACCTGCTTGTAGCAGCAGACTGTACTGCATTTAGCATGGGTGATTTTCATAAACACCTTGAAGGTAAATCATTAGCTATTGCATGCCCCAAACTCGATCATGGCAAAGAAACCTATATTGAAAAACTGCGCATGATGATCGATGAAGCAAAAATCAATACCATTACAGTAATGATGATGGAAGTACCTTGCTGCGGTGGCTTGCTCAGCATTATACAAGCAGCCCTTGCACAGTCCAAAAGATATGTGCCGGTTAAAGTGTTGATGGTAAGCATCCGGGGCGAAGTTATATCGGAAGAGTGGGCTCCACCGGTCAATCAAAATATAAAAGCAACAATTTAAAAATAAACTAAAGAACCTATAAAAACTTACAATTATGGAAAAAATGTTTTGTTTTCAATGTCAGGAAGCTGCAAAAGGTACCGGATGTACCGTACGCGGCGTATGTGGAAAAGACGATGAAATAGCGAAATTGCAGGATCTGCTCATGCACATGATAAAAGGTATTGGCGTGTACATGGAAAATGTGCCTGCTGATGCCAGTGGCCGTGAAAAGGTTGACTATTTTATGATTTATGGAATTTTCACAACCATCACCAATGCCAATTTCGATAGAAAAGTATTCAACAGACTGATTAAAGAAGCTGCTGAAAAACGCGAAATGGCTGCCAAACTAGCTGAAAAGCATAATGTTATGCCTACAGAATTGCCCGATTGTGCCACATGGCAACCCGATGATGAATCTAAATTTCTTGCTAAAGCCGCGAATGTGGGTGTACTGAGCACAGAAAACGAAGATATTCGATCATTGCGCGAATTGACAACCTATGGAGTTAAAGGTATAGCTGCTTATGCACAACATGCCTGGGTTTTGGGTCACAAAGATCCGGAAATTAGTCAGTTTATGCACAAAGCAATGGCTGCTACAACCAAAGATCTTCCAGCCGATGAACTTACAGGACTTGTGCTGGAAACTGGCTCCAATGGCGTAAAAACCATGGCCTTGCTCGATAAAGCCAATACATCAGCATATGGTAATCCGGAAATGACAAAAGTGAATATTGGTGTGCGCAACAACCCGGGTATCCTTATCAGTGGGCACGACCTCAAAGATATGGAGCAGTTGCTGAAACAAACCGAAGGAACAGGTGTGGACGTTTATACACACAGCGAAATGTTACCGGCCAACTACTATCCTGAATTCAAAAAATACGATCACTTTGTGGGTAACTACGGAAACTCATGGTGGAAACAAGATAAGGAATTTGCCAGCTTCAATGGCCCAATCCTGATGACCACCAACTGTATTACTCCACCCAAAGAATCTTACAAAGACCGTGTGTATACTACAGGCGCAGCAGGATTTGACGGCGTAAAACACATTCAGGATACTGAACACAAAGATTTCTCGGCCATCATTGAGCATGCCAAAAAATGTGAGTCACCCGTAGAGATAGAAACAGGCGAAATTGTTGGTGGATTTGCCCATCACCAGGTATTGCAATTGGCCGATAAAGTTGTAGATGCAGTAAAATCTGGCGCTATCAATAAATTTGTTGTGATGGCAGGATGCGATGGACGCATGAAACCGCGCGAATACTACACAGATTTTGCCGACCAACTGCCGGAAGATAATGTAATTCTCACAGCAGGTTGCGCAAAATACCGCTACAACAAACTTGAGCTGGGCGATATTGGTGGCATACCACGCTTGTTAGATGCCGGCCAGTGCAACGACTCTTATTCGCTTGCCATGATAGCCCTTAAGCTGAAAGAGGTATTTGAATTGGAAGATATCAACGACCTGCCAATTGTATACAATATTGCCTGGTACGAGCAAAAAGCAGTAATTGTATTGCTGGCGCTACTAAGCCTGGGTGTGAAAGATATCCACTTAGGACCCACATTACCTGCTTTCCTTTCACCAAATGTGGCCAACGTATTGATTGAAAAGTTTGGCATAAGTGGTATCAGCACGGTAGAAGAAGATATGAAAACGATGATAAGTGCATAATAGTTAAGCAAATTGAATATTTGGAAAGACAAGGGGAGGTGTATCCTCTTGTCTTTTTTTATTTCAAAAGGCAGTCAGCATAAAACGTTCTGATTATTTCTGCTGCCTTTTTTACATTGACACCATTTTATTGCTTTTTATAATTTATTTGTAACTTGTCTTATCAAAATTTAAGACTATGCGTACCAAACTGATCATTTTATCAGCCCTGCTGCTACTCTCTCATGCCTGCAGAGAAATTCATGTAAAGACAGTAGTGAAAAATAATGGCCAAATTATGCGTTCATACACCCTCAAGCACGATATACCTGAAAATGGCATAAAGCAAACGCCATCGAATGATGCACAAGACGGTCAGTTGCCCAATCTATATTACCCGGTTGATACCAGTTGGAATGTAAAAACGTTTCTTGACACATCCGAAAACAAAAAAGTGAGCACCTACACCAGGTTATTTGAAAATATCGAAGAGCTTAATCATTATTACCAATCAAAAGATTATGGTTTAAAACCGCTGAACCCAGATATAGAAATTAAACGTAATTTCAGATGGTTAAAAACCATTAACCACTATAAAGAAAGCATGCAACAAATTTTTAGCGGAAGCAGTCCGGAAGAGTTTTTTTCAGCAAAAGAAATGAGCACTATTAAAGCCGGAGAAATGCATAACACAGAAGAACTTAAACAAAAATATGAAAGGTGGGTGGCTTATCATATCACTGACGAAATAGCAAATACCGTTCAAAATTATTCCAAAAATGAAATTGACCTGGTCGATTGGAAGAATATTATGCATCAACGTATAAAAATGTCTGACAGTAACAGTCCGCTTGACAAAAACAATCCTTTTAATTTGCCTGAACTCAAAAATGAGCAAAAAGAATTAGACTTTTCAGATTTTAACTTGTTGATTGGAACAATAGAAAAATACTCAAACACCACCCTGAAGGATACCATACGCATGCGCGTTCAAAAACATCTTGAACAGCGGATGGAAATTTACATAGGTCTTTACACAGATGAACTTTTTTACAGTGTTCAGTTGCCGGGCAAAATTATTAGCTCTAATGCAGACAGCATAAAGCAAAACACCGCCTATTGGAAGATGTCGCCGTTTATTGTAGGCGCTCCCTTCGAGATGGAAGTGGTCTCAGAGCAAAGCAATGCAGGGGTAGCTATCACCATTGGTGCAATTCTTATTATTTTAATATTTATCTGGCTGATAAGAAGAAAGGGTTGATGCATTATATATTTCTCAGCTAATCTTTTAACTCTTTTAAAAAGAACCCATAAGTTTCTGCAAGTTCTCTAATATTGCCTCGTAAGGTTCTAGAACCATAATGGCCTGCTTGTTCTTCTATTTTTAACAATACCGGATTTTTTTGGGCTTTCCTGTTTTGTAGCCTTGCTACAAATTTATAGGAATGTAGCGGTGGTACCCTATCGTCATTGTCGCCGGTTTTAATTAACATAGCAGGGTAATTGGTATTTTTCTTAATATTGTGATATGGTGAATAAGCAAGAATACTCAAAAAATCCAAACTGTCTTGAACAGTTCCATACTCCTCGTTATTTATAACGCCAACTGTAAATTTTTCTTTTCTTATCATGTCATGTGGTCCCGCAATAGATACAACTGCATCAAAAAGATCAGGTCTCTGTAATGCTGCTGCTACCACAATAAGCCCTCCGTGAGAACTACCTAAAATTCCGATTCTATCGGAACTGGTGTAATTATGATCAACAAGAAACTCAGCCGCGTTGATTAGGTCTGATATAGTTCTTTGCTTTTTCCTTCTCTTCCCTGCAAGGCTCCATTCAACTCCTTTCATTCCGCCGCCCCTTACATGTGCATAAGCAAATATTCCACCTTCTGAAATAAGATGTACAATACCCGGATTAAAAGAGGGAGATGGGATATTTCCATAACCACCATATGTTTTTAATACCACTGGATTATCACCATTTTTCTCAAGGTCTTTTTTATAAACCAGCACCATTGGGACTTTTACCCCATCATCGGCCTCATACTCTATTGTTTCATACTTTATGTTTTCAAAATCGAAGGATACTGATGTTTTCTTGTTCAACTCTTCTTTATAGGTTTCAAGATCAAGATTATATACGATATCAGGTATTGTGTAAGATTGCCAGGAGTAATAAAGCTCTTTAGCCTCATATTCCGCAGAAAAGCCATCTATTGATGTGGCTGCTGGTAGTTGTTTAGTATGTAAAACTTTTCCATCATAATCATATATAGTGATGAGTGGAGCAAATTTAGTTTGATAAAATGCGATAATTTGATTGGCAAAAGTTAGGGATCCGGTAAGCAATGCTTCATCGTAAGATGGCGCAATGGCTTCCCATTTCATTGGGTTCACCGGATCGACCTTCACAATCATGCCGTTGGATTTATTGCGATGTGTAGACATTATGAACTTGCCATTATGACTATCCAACACACTAAATTCGAAGTTAATATTAGTCAGTAATGGTCTTAATTGATTTATACCAGATTCAAAATCGATGTAGTATAAATTAATTCTTCCATTTTCCGGATTCTCCTGCTTAATGTAAAAAAATCGCTCATTGGAAGTAGTCCCATAAGTAAATTCTGCCTGCGGATTCCTTTTGTTGAGAAAAATAAGCTGGTCATCTTCCTGGTTTGCACCAAGGTTATGGTAGTAAACTTTTTGACCCTGGGTTACTCCAAATTTCCCGACTTGCTCCATGGTCGAATAATAAAAGCCTTTTCCTCTCCAGGCAATATTACTGAATTTTAGCCCGGTAAGATGATCAGACAGATAACTCTCAGTTCTTGTGTTAATTACTTTCACCTCTCCCCAATCTGACCCATTTCTGTCAAATTGAAATGCTAAATATTTCGAATCACCGGATATTTCCCAGGATTTAAGTGAGGTCTTATCTTTTACGGATATATAATTGGGATTTACCAGTACTTCCCAATAATCATTTAGTCTTTTTTTATAAAAAAGCGATGGTGAACTAATGTTATCATTATACGCATATAAAAAGTAAAATTGCCCCTCTTTTCTCGGAAGTTTGTATCTTGTATAAGCATATTTGTCAATATCTACAAAATCTCTGCTGGCTACACGTCTCAAATATCTTTTTGTGAGTTTCTTCTGTGCCTCAAGCCATTCTATCGTTTGTGGTGCATCCGTTTTTTCAAGCCATTGATACGGGTCTTCAATAATGTATTTGTTGTGGAAAGTATCAATAGATATTTTACGGGGGACTTCAACGGGCTGGTAATCTTGACCACATAAGTTCAATGACCATAGAAACAGGCCAACTATTGCAATAATTCTCATAATACTTGAATAACAATTTTCAGGGTAAAAATAATTAATTCTATTCAAACTGCAACAAAACACATAACACAAATTCCTGAGGAATGATTATCAGAAGAAAGGGCTGATACAAACACATCAACCCTTGTAATAATTTTTCATACCAGGTGGCTAATCCTCCACTTCAAAAGCAAATTTTACAGGTTCCACCTGGTAGCCTTTCTCACGTAACATACTTATCAAGCCTTCTTCACCAAAGAGGTGGGCTGCGCCAACAGCTACAAAAGTGCCTGAAACCTTAAATAACGGCTGCATGCGCGACACCATTAACTTATTACGCTTATCCAGCAGATTATCCATAAAATCTTCCGGTATGGAAGGATCCTCCATCAACTTCATGACCCGCTCCTTATCCATATCAAGGTAGGCATCTACCAGCTCCTTGAATTGCCCTTTCATTTTATCCACATCTTCGATACTTTCCATGAGCATATCCATTTGCCTGGCATAAGATAAATCATCAATAATGGCAATTTGCTCTTCCAGGGTCTCTAAGCCCACTACGGTTTTATCAGCTTTGCGAGCCTGCTGTATAAAGTGCATATCAAGCGGCATAGCCATATCGCGTGGCATCAAAGATTGAATCATGTTGGCTGAAATAAAAAATGGCTTCAGACTATTGGCCGTTTCAAGTCCAGCTCCTGTAATATTCTTATACGCTTCCTTTAAACGTGCGTAGGCTTCCTCACTGAGCAGCATATCGAGTGTAGTGTCCTCCATAAACATTACATCCATCATAGTCGAGGGATCAATGCGGTCCATCAGCACTTCTACGGCAACTTTATCTGATTTTTGAAATGCTCTGTCAACGGTTTCACCGTATTCAAAGACGCGTTTATCCTGTATGTGAATAGTCCCATACAGATAAGAGGTATCTTTTAAGTCATTACCATAGACTTTCCACAGCAGTGAGGATTTTCCTTCTTCCTGTACATTAGCATTCATGCGACAGGCGTCGAAGGCAAAAAACAATCCTAATGTACTGATTACTAAAACAAGTTTTGTCATTTTTATATCTTTTTGGTTATTGAACTACAAGGGTGGAAGTATACTTTGTGCCATCAATCCAAAGTGTTACAATTTGAACACCTAATTGCCGGGGCGAATAAGTAATCACCTCCCCAGATGAAATTTGATCTTCTTTTTGAGCTAATAGCCGGCCCGATGCACTGGTAACCAGCAACCGATAACTACTTCCGTGTTCAGCATTCAGTTTTACTGCTTCTTTGACCTGAACCGGATTCGGCTGCAAATGAATTTTTAATAATTATAGTAACCATGCCTTCAAAAATTATTCTTCCGGGTTGTTTTTGGTAAATATAACCAATATTTTGGGCCAGCATAAAAGGATGAACAGAATTTCAAGTATTTGTAATGTTTGATAAAGGATGTGACTACATCGTCATTAATCGGCAAAAACGCATGAATTTTGAGGTTGGTATTATTAAATACTCCCCTTCTTTAAACAAATTTATTCCAAAAAGTTTTTTTTGAATGTTTAGGTAATGTTAAATAATTATCAACTAAAGATTATCGTCTGGAGTTTCATTTAAGAAACGAAATAAATGTTGTTGGTGCGTAAGTAATCTTAATAGTCCAACAACGAATATTCAAAAATTCTAATGTGAAAAGTTTTTGCTTTTTGACCTATATACCGTTAATTCAATAATTAATGGTTCTTGCTACATAAAACCGGGTTTGGCGTTTTTATGGCTACTCCAAATTCATTGTTGCGATGTATATTTAAACATAAATAAAATACCTGCATGTCTTAAAACATAATAAAAAACAAAACTATTCAGCAACTACATTTGTCTTATCTCCCAAATAAAATAGGAGAAAATATGAAAAATAAAAATGTAGTTATTACTGGCGGCACTGGAGGCATTGGATTGGCCCTGGCCCAAAAACTTTTAGATAAAGGAGCAAAAGTATTGTTAGTAGATTTGAATGAAGATGATCTTAAAAAAGCTGCAGATCAACTCAAAAGTGAACATTTGTTCTACTTTAAGGCAGATGTTTCTGACGAACAGGCGGTAAAACGCTATGTTGACTTTGCTGTTGAAAAAATGGGAGGCATTGATATTTTCTACAACAATGCCGGTATAGAAGGTAAAGTTTTACCATTGGAAGAGTACCCAATGGAGCTGTTTCACAAGCTAATTGATGTGAATGTGAAAGGTGTTTTTTACGGCTTGCGGCATGTATTCCCCGTAATGAAGAAAAACAGCAATGGTGGCAACATAGTCATCACTTCATCGGTAGCAGGAATGAGAGGTACAGCCAATGTGCTGCCTTACGTAACCAGTAAACACGCTGTGGTGGGCATGATGAAATCTGCTGCACTTGAGGGAGCCGATCATAAAATTCGCGTCAATACAGTTAACCCTTCACCCGTTGATAACCGTATGATGCGTTCCCTGGAAGATGGCTTTGCACCGGGACAGGCCGAAGCTGCAAAAGAAGGTTTTGAACAGGCCATTCCCCTGAAACGATACGCTACAAACGACGAAGTTGCCAATTTAATGTATTTTCTCGGCAGCGAAGATAGTAGTTTTATTACCGGAGCGGTTCATGCAGTTGATGGCGGCATGACTACCTAAATTTCAGCCAAATAGCAATTATAAATAAACCCCGGATATGCTTTTATGTGTATTCGGGGTTGTTTTTTTAGCTGCCCAGTACCCGGTCACTACAAAATTCTTTACGCCCACACTTAGGGCAATGCTTACCAATCCACACGTCATCAAACTGACCCATGGCAGATTCGACCAATGAAGCATCATTTGTCCAGATACCGGATTCAAAATTCCTGCGATTCAGACTTTTCATACCCATAGCCGCCCCGGTAAGGTTGGCCGAACCAATGTAAGCCCACTGGCTGTCTATAATTATTAATTTGAAATGCACCCGTGGGCACAACATCCTTTCGAGCTGGTGAATCAATTCATCGTGCTTGTCAAAATCCGCTCTAAATCGCGCTCCGGGCTCTTTGGCATGTATTAACCGTACCTCTACCCTGTTATGTAGTAAACCTGCCACAGCCCGCAGAAAGGGCATTGTAACATTGTTGTATTTCACATACAAATCTTTCAAATCAGCAGTACCGATCCATAGCATACGCCTTGCCTGCAATGCCGATTGCAACACCTTGCCGTAATGCGCCTCATTTTTTATATAGGTTATTTCTGGCATCTTTTTAATTAGCGTAAATAAATTTTTTATCCATCCAATTTAGTTGTTAACGCAGCGCCTGTTGTCAGAGTTACAGAGAACCTCCGCCAATAATAAAAGATTTAAACATTTGATTATCTTATTTGTAAGACACAAAAAAAGTTATTATGACACGACTAATCTTTATTACCTTATTTTTATCAGCAGTTACATTTAGCAATGCCCAGCTAACACTCACGGCTGATGTACACAACCCTAATGTGGGCGACTCTTTTGAGCAAAACATCAACAGCGATCCCGCATCAGGGTTCAATGAAGGACCTTCGGGAGCAAATGTAACCTGGGATTTTTCAAACCTCACAGCATCCACCACACGAGGGGTCAGTATACAGGAAGCCAGCAATCCGGATTTCCCTAATGCCGACATTTTTTACAGCCAGGTAAGCACCTACTCTTATTTCGGTACTACAGAAAATGCATTTGTTTATTGGGGTATTTTTACAGATCAGGCGGTTATTGCCTATTCCGATGGAGAAGATCAGGTCCGATACCCACTCACTTATAGCGACAGCTACACAGATACTTTCTCAGGAAGCTATGAAAGTTTTGGACTCACTTACGATCGCGAGGGTACAATTAATGTTGAAGCAGATGGTTATGGCACATTGATAACGCCGGATGCCACCTACAGCAATGCGCTGCGCATTCAAATTGTAAGAAACACTACCGATTACCAAAACGGAACACCTGCAGGTAGCACCGTAGACACCATTTATTACTGGTATGCCGGAGACATTAACTTCCCGGTTATGACCTATTTTAGAAATTATTCAGAGGGATCGTTGGTAGGAGAATCGGCTAACTATTTGACAGATGATGGCGCTCTCGCAATTAATAATGCAGAAACGGCATCATTTAAGGTTTACCCAAACCCTGCCTCAAACAGAATTAATCTCAGTTATGATAACCAACAAATAAAACACATACAAATTCTGGATGTACAGGGGAAATTAGTGAAGGAGTTTTCCAGCAGGGTTGAGACCATTTATACAGAAAACCTTACTGCCGGATCATATTTTATTAAGGTTATTTATAAAAACCAACATTCTGAGCAAACAAAATTTATTAAGCAATAAAATTCATTGCAGTTATCCATAAGTAAATGCTAATGGTCAGTATTAATGAGCTGGCTTTTAGCATTTTTTTAATAAAATCTATAAATACAACCTACCCAAAGCAATTAGCTGGTCCTTTTTTGTGCAGCGCTCTAACAGGTAAATAATATCAGGGCGCACTAAAACGAAAATATTTCTTATTGTTCGTATAATCGATTTCGCTACTGATATTCTTAAGATAATTCATTATCGCGTCTGAACTGGTATAATTCAGAAAATCACCATCATCGCCAAAAAAATTATCGTGAACCGCTGCCACATAATCATTAACAGCTACCGTCAATAGTTCCTGATCATTTAGCAGCTCATGATCAGTATTGTATAATTCTACAGTTGCTCCGGACTGATCAATAATTAATCCGCTGTAGTAAAAACCTGACTGAGATTGCGCTAAAAAATCTTCGATACGCCCAACAGTTCGCTCATATAGCACCATTCCATTGAAAAACGGATCGATCTCAAAAACCTCCCGCCTTGTTATATCTCCCTCATCGAGCCATGAGCGTACACCCCCTGTATTCTGAAAAGCCAAATCTGCTCCGGTAGTAGTCCTCATAGCTTCTGTCATAAACGCACCCACCGATGTTTTTGACTGATATTGAGCCGAATAACCAATCACTTCATTCAAATAAGGTTTCATTTCCAGTTCGTAATCGTTAACCAGCATTTGTATCTCCTTGTCATACGTGTCAACGGTCGACAAATCAATTTCCTCATAGGTAATATCTGTCAATTTCTCATTACTAAAAGCCAATTCAATTTTACCGAGATAGTGGAGGTAACTACCGGCCTGAAAAACCGGAATATCATTGATAACGGTATCAATTCTTTGATGACTGTGCCCGCCGATAATTAAATCAAAAAACGGGAACCGTTCGGCAAGTTGAAAATCGCCAATAGCTTCATGGTCACCGCTAATTCCCATGTGCGACAAGGCAACTAAAACATCAATATCATCGCGTAGTTTAATGTCACGATACTGTTCTAAAATTACTTCGGCTTTTTGGAAATTGAATGTTTTTACGCGCCAGGGATGCGTACTGGGTATAACGGCTCCTTTTTTTCCGCGGGTTTCAATTAGCCCAAGAAAAGCTATATCAATATTCCCGGCCGTAATGGTAAAATATTCCCGGGGTTCAGGAACTCCTGAAGTGCGCATGTCCACATTGGCACAAACCCACTCAAAATTCGATTGTTCCATTCGGTTTTTCAAGGTAGTTGTTCCGTAGTCAAACTCATGGTTACCCAATGTCATGACTTCAAAACCTACTTTATTCATCAGGTCAATGATTGGGTACCCCCGTTCTGCATATTGATCTACAACAGGATTACCTGAAAACACATCACCACTGCAAGCCAGAATTACATCAGAACCTTGCCGTGCCTCATCAACAATGTGTTTAATTTTAGCAAAATTGTCGAGCTGACCGTGTACATCATGTACAAAAAAAATAGTGACCTCCCGGGTAGACTCATCAGCCTGACTACCTGATTTGGAATTTTGGCACCCTGTAGTTGCCAGAAAAAACAGTAAAATTAAAAAACGATAAAGCATTGGTTTAAGTTGAATTATTAGACAAAAATATTAAGTTGTACAAAAAGCCTTACATAAAAAAACCTAATAAACAATGAACATAAAAAAAAACGTTATGGTTTTAAATAATTAATCATAAAATATTAAAATTAGTGTTAATTTTATTAAATTGAGTAGGTCATTTACAAACATTCACTCAAAACATGATTTTTAAAAAGAAAAAAAAGAAAATTGGATTGGCTCTTGGCGGAGGGGCCGTTTTGGGAGCAGCACACGTTGGTGTGCTCCGCGCGCTTGAAGAGCACGATATTGAAATAAGTTTTATAGCAGGCACCAGCATCGGAGCCTTTGTAGGTGCTTTTTATGCTTTTGGGAAAAGCTGGCAGGATATTAACAAAATTGCCTCCGAGCTCAAATGGGTTGATATCACAGAATTATCGCTCTCCCGGTACGGGCTCCTTTCAAATGAGAAAATGGGCAAACTCATCAAAAAACACATAGGTGAGCAATCACTCGAAGATGCCAAAATCCCGCTCAGCATGATTGCTACCGATGTAAGCAATGGCAAAAAAGTAGTCATCGACAAGGGTTCCGTAGCCAAAGGAGCCATGGCCAGTAGTTGTATCCCCGGCATTTTTAACCCCACTATCATAAACGATAAAATGCTGGTAGATGGCGGAATTGTAGAAAATGTCCCGATAAATACCCTTAAAAAAATGGGCGCCGATTATGTAATAGGCGTAGATCTGAATGCAAATCACAACTATGACAAGCCGCAAAACATTCTGGATGTAGCCCTAAACAGCTTTCATTTTACCTTAATGGCTGCCGCCAAACTGCAAACCGAAGATGCTGACCTGTTAATAGAACCCGATTTGTCAGGATTTAACCGTTCAGACATGGCCCAGGTAAATGATTTAATGAAACAGGGATACAAAGACGCCCAAAAAGCGTTAAAATCTTTTAAATAACATAACGTTCAACTTAAAAAGCAATTCTATGAAAAACTTAAAAAGCACATTGGCCCTTTTACTTGTTTTTGCCCTCTTTGCTGCTTGCAACAGCAAAGACAAAACAGAAAAAGAAAAACTGAAAGAAGAAATGCAGGAAGCCGTTGATGCATCAAAAGATTATGCCGAATCGCAAGTCAACGACCTGAAAGCCAGTATTAAGGAGTTCCAGGACAAAACCAATGAAAAAATTGAAAATTTGAAGTCAAAAACAGAAGAACTGGGGGAAGACGCACAAATGAAATATCAGGAGCAACTCGTAAAGATTGAAAATCAACAGAAACAGCTTAAAGAAAAAATGCAGGAATACGAAGATGCAGCCGGAGATAAAAAGGAGGAGCTCAAAAAGGATATCAAAAACCTAAAAGACGCGCTCAGTAAAAGTGTAAAAACATTTGAAGAAGAACTGGAAAAGAAATAAACCAAATAAAAAAACACACTATGGATAAAGAAACATACAAAGCTAAAGCCAAGAAAAGCATTGATGATATTTTTGCTAAAATCGATGAACTTGAAACCAAAAAAGATCAGGCCCAGGAAGGAGCTAAACAAAAGTACACTGAAAAAATTGAAGAGCTCAAAGCAAAAAAGAATGATTTAAAATTGAAATATGATGAGCTTGTTAATGCATCAGAAGAAAAATGGGAAAGCGCCAAAAACAAATTTTCCGAAAGCACAGATTACTTTAAAAAAGGCTTTTCCGAATTAGGCGAAATCTTCAAGTAAAATCTTGTTTGATAACCGTTTGGATATGAAACGTATCCAAACGGTTTTTTTAACATAAATAAAATGAGGTTTAAAAAAATTGAGTGGAAGCATTCCACAAAGTTATTACTCTTTATTTTGTCAATCATGCTCCTCGCTCATTCAAATATCAATGGCCAAGTACTGCACACCGAGGGTTTTAATGTAATTTTAGACAGCACAAAAAAATTACAAGGTTCCATATTGCCAAACCTGGAATTTCAGACCCAGAAAAAAGATTTGCTCGAAATTGAAAATTATGCTGACCTCTCTTTCCGTATTGGCGAGCACCATGCTTTTACCATAGCCAACAAAGTTGAGCTCTCAACCTTCGGTAAAGAAACACTGCTCAGTGGAGGCTACCTATATGCCGAATACCGGAGCATTCTGGACAAAAAATTTGCACTCGAACCATATAACCAGGTTCACTGGGCAGAAGCACGCGGACTGGAGTTCAAATATACCGGAGGTATAAATCTGCGGTGGCGTGCCATTACAAAAGATATAATTGGCATTTACGCCGGAGCTGGACCGTTTTACGAGTATGAGCGATGGAATTACGATGGTATAGCAACAGAACATGACATTCCACAAGACGTTACGCCCGTGAAATCAGAAAAGCTAAAACTTGGCAGTTATCTGAGCATAAAATACAACCCCTTCCAGGCACTCTCAATTGATTTAAGTGCATACCACCAGGCTGCATTCGACAATATTTTTCATAAACCCAGGCTCGCTGCGAGCTCCGGTGCCACATGGAATATCAGTGCACATTTTGGGCTTTCGGTCATTTATCAGTTCATTTACGACTACCACCCACTCGTCCCCATCCGAAAAGATTTTCACAAAATAATATTTGGCTTTGAGATATCCTTCTAATTACTAAATCGAATCAAAACGTTGTCGTCTTTTAGCCCTGAATAAGTTGCGCCTCAGGCTTTTCAGTAGACCCTACTTAAAGCCACAGAATAGCTTATCTAAAAAAACCAGCAACCAGACAAGGGTAACAATCCAAATTAATGATTAGCAAAAACAATCTTTTTTTGTTGAGTGCGGTGGAGAAAATCATAATTTACAAAAATTACAACTCAATCTACACATTTTCAGTTTTTTAAAATTTCTTTGATGTATTTTTGATGTAGTGCTAAAATACCCTTGTTGAGTTTTTGACGTCGTGCTTTTTTTGCTTGAGGGTGGTTTTGTACGGAACTTAGTACAAAGAAAACAAAATTATTTTTTCATGTACATTATTTAAAAATTAATTCTCGATGAATGTACTGTCAATATTGATGCAAACGATTGCAAGGATTCTAAACCAGGCAGTAAGTTCTTCCTGAACATTAAACTAAAAATACAAACTGATGAAAAAAATTACGCTTCTGACGCTCACATTATTTTTAACGACCTTTTCTTTATGGGCCCAAAGAACGGTCTCCGGTGTTGTGGAAGACACCGAAGGTAACACTTTACCAGGAGTAAATGTTGTAATTAAGGGTACCACCCAAGGAACTATAACTAATGCTGAAGGCCAATATAGCATAGAAGTCCCAAACGACGATGCGGTTTTGGTTTTTTCCTTTATTAGTTATACCACAGAGGAAATAAAAGTGGGTGGCCAAAGCCAAATCAATGTTACCATGATACCAAGCTTAGAGGCTCTCAGCGAGGTAGTGGTTGTTGGTTATGGTGTTCAAAAGAAAAGCCTGGTGACAGGTGCCATTTCAAAGGTCGATGCCCGGGATCTTGAAACTAACCAGGTACGCGTAGAGCAAGCCCTGCAAGGCAAAACAGCCGGTGTAAACATTATGCAGGAATCCGGATCGCCAGGTGGAAATATTACCGTACGTATTCGGGGAACAGGTTCCAATAAAGATTCCAACCCCCTGTTTATTGTAGATGGTATGCGCACCGGTAGTATTGAGTACCTTAATCCCAATGACATTGAGTCTGTTGAAATATTGAAAGATGCGGCATCGGCTGCCATTTATGGTGCAGCCGCCGGTAATGGTGTTGTTCTTATTACAACCAAATCAGGAAACAAAGGAAAATCAGTAGTTTCATACAACGGTAACTTCGGTGTACAGGCTGCCCGTCAACTTAACGATGTATTAAACGCCAAAGAATATGCAACTTATTACAGGGAAGGCCTGAAACACGAACTTGAGATGCAATATTTCGGACAGGAAATTCCGGACGAACTCATGCAAATGATGCTCGATGGATCATATCCATTCAACCCCGATACCTTAGGTGAAGGTACCGATTGGATAAATGAAATATTCAGTCCAGCTCAAATCCAGGAACACAATGTTTCAATTTCAGGTGGCAGCGACAAGACCTCCTACTTCTTTTCTACCTCGTTTTTATCTCAAGGTGGTATTGTGGGTGGTTCAAAATCACAATTCGATCGTATTACCGCACGTTTAAATGCTGACCATCAGGTTAAAGAATGGTTGAAATTTGGAACGAATGTTTCTTATACACACTTCGAGCGAAAATCAATTGGTGAGAATAACGAATTTGGAGGTGTTATTTCCAATGCCATGAACATCGATCCACTAACACCGGTATATTTCGACGACACTACTGACATTCCAACTGGCTACTGGGACCAAATTACTGCTAATATTGATAATGTGGAAAGTTCCTCTCTGAGTGCAGGAGAAAATGGTTACTACGGAATGTCCAAACGCGTGACAAATGAGGTTGTAAACCCTGTAGCACAAATAGCCAATACACACAACGATTGGTATACAGACAAAGTATTGGCTAAAGCAAACATGACAATTGAACCCATAGACGGTTTGACATTCAATTCTTCTTACGACATTGACTTATCATATGGGAACTATCATACCTGGACACCTCAATATTACTACCACTCAATCAATTACAATTATTTAAGCAATGCATACCAGGAGATTCAGCGTACCTTTGCATGGCAATGGGAGAATGTAATTAATTATCATAAAAAATTTGGCGGACACGATTTTACAGCCATGCTGGGGCATTCCATGAGAGATTATAACTTTTACATGATAGGTGGAAGAGGCGAAGGTTTGCAAGAAGAATCATGGGATTTTGCAGGCATTGGAGAAACACTTAGTGATTCGGTGGAAGCAGCCACCAGTGGATACAGGCACCCCGGGGATCGTCTGCTGTCATATTTTGGTCGTTTGAATTACAACTTCGAAGACAAGTATATGGCCACATTAATCTTGCGTTCTGATGCCTCTTCAAAACTAAGTAGCGAAAACCGCACCCAATATTTCCCTTCAGCTTCTGTTGGCTGGACAGTGACAAATGAAAATTTTTGGAATGTAAATGCTGTAAACTTCTTAAAATTCCGTTTTGGATGGGGAAGAAATGGAAATATCGGCTCGCTGGGGACATTTGAGTATGCCTCTGTGATTCAAACATCAGCCCCTGCAAGCTATTACACAGGCCAGGGGACTTTAGTAGGTGCTGAACCCGTACAGTTGAGTAACCCCGATTTAATATGGGAAACAGTGCAGCAAACCAATATTGGCCTTGATGCAAGATTCTTTAATGATGCTTTATCGCTTACGACAGACCTCTATTGGAAAAAAACAATTGATTTAATTACAAAAGCATCAATTCCTGAATATGTAGGAAACAACATTCCTAACGCCAACGAAGGAGACATTTTAAACAGAGGTGTAGAACTGGAATTAGGTTATAAAGGCAATGTTTGGGGTATAAATTATGATATCTCAGCAATAGCAGCCTATAACCATAATGAGGTAACCAAACTTGAAGGTACTCTAATCGGGTCCAATCTGGGAACAACCGGACATATTACGCAGTCTGAGCAAGGCTTTCCAATTTGGTACATCTACGGATATGAAGCAGAAGGTGTTTTCGACTCTTTCGAAGAGATAGAAGCATATACCGATGGCGCAGGAAATTTGATACAACCTAAAGCAATCCCGGGCGACGTAAAATTCACAGACCTCAACGGTGACGGTGTAATAAATGAAGACGATAAAACAATGATTGGTAACCCCCACCCTGACTGGACTTTAGGATTCAATATGAATCTAGATTACAGAGGTTTTGATTTGAAAGTATTTTTCCAGAGTGCCCTCGGACATGATATTTATTATGGTGCTTATAGAACAGACCTGATGAACAATAACAAACCAACATTCTTATATGAGAATGCATGGACACCTGAAAACCATACAGATGAGGTCCCCAGGTATACCATTAGTGATAACAACAACAACTTCTCACATAACAGTTTGTTTGTTTTCGACGGAAGTTACCTGCGCCTGCAAAACCTCGAGTTAGGTTATTCATTCAAAGCAGCAATACTTGACAAATTAAACATCAGCAAGCTTAGACTTTATGTTTCAGGGCAAAACTTATTTGTATTGACCAAATACCCCGGAACTGATCCTGAGGTTGGAAACTCCGACGGGTCCTATTTTAAAACCAGTGTTGGTATTGACCGTGGTCTTTATCCAAGACCAAGAGTTATTTCATTTGGTGTAAACCTTTCAATCTAATAAAATATAATCAGTATTATGAAATCAATTAAATATATATTTATTACGCTTGTACTGCTTTCATCAGGTTGTGCTGATGATTGGCTCGAACTTGAACCGGTTGGACAAAAGTTAGAAAGTAATTTTTATCAAACCGAGGGCGACATCTATCAGGGGCTCATTGCAGCATATTCAATGCTACAGCCCAAGTACTTTTCAGGATGGTCTTCTTACTACTTTTTAGCCAATTTCCCTTCAGATGATTCTGAAGTAGTTGGTGGCGGACCAGGCGACAGGCCCGAATACACGGCCGTTGGAGATTTTTCAATGCTACCAACAAACGCTGCTGTGTTGCAGCTTTGGCGTAGAGGCTATTATGGGGTTTATCGCGCCAATTTGGTTATTCAAAATGCCGACCCTAGTGCCTCTCAAACATCAAGGGAGTATATTGCAGAAGCAAAGTTTTTAAGAGCATATTTCTACTTTGAGCTCGTACGGTTTTTTGGTGATGTGCCGCTAATTACGGCGCAGCTCACACCAGATGAATATAACCAGGAAAGAAAGCCCGCAAGACAGGTTTATCAACAAATTGTTGCTGACTTGCAAGCTGCAATCCCTGACCTGGCAGTGGCGCCATCGGAAAGTTACAGAGCTACAAAAGGTGCTGCTCAGGCACTTTTGGGCAAGGCTTATCTTTATATGGCCTCACCTTACTATTATAACACCTATAACTTTGAGCTCTCACGAACAGAATATTACCAATTGGCTGCAAACCAGTTCGATTCGGTAATTAAATTAGGCCAGTATGAACTGGAACCGAATTACGATGACATATGGAGCTATGAACACGAACACGGCCAGGAGTCCATATTTGAAATTGAATATGCCAACATCGCACGTGGTGGCGATTGGGGCAATGGACGTGTAAATGGAGGCAACATTGATGTGCAAATGTGCGGCCCCCGTCAGATTTCTACTGACACACTATTGGCTGGCTGGGGCTTCGATATGGTAACCCAGGACCTTATTTCAGCATACGATGCCGAAGGTGATACTGAAAGAAAAAATGGAACCGCTTATGGCGAGGCATTCCTCAACTCTATTGGAGCTTCAGGTTGGGACCAAAACGAAGGCTATACCGGTTGGTTTAGCAAAAAACGAGCCCCATGGGCACATCTCACCTGGGATAGTCAAGCTGAATGGAATTTTGAAACCAATGAGCGTGTTATTCGCTACGCCGATGTTTTACTCATGATGGCCGAAGCCATTGTTGGAGGAGCAACAGCACCACAAAGTGCCGACTACTACTTTAACCAGGTTAGGGAACGTGTAGATTTGGTTCCCATTGGTGGTGTAACTATGGAAGACATTAAGAAAGAAAGAAGACTGGAACTGGCCATGGAGGGATTCAGGTTCTTTGATCTCGTACGCTGGGGAGATGCTGCCACAGAACTTGGCGAGAGAGGATTCGTTCAGGGTAAACACGAGGTGTTCCCTATCCCACAACAAGAAATAATTCTGTCAGAATACGCATTAACGCAAAACGCTAATTATTAAAATTCACTTAAGTATTAACCAAAACTATTTTATTATGAAGAACTTTATGCTTTCCTTTTTATTCGTCTTTGCACTTGTCACAGGTGCCATAGGACAAACAACGTTAGTTGATTTCGAAACAGTAAGCGATCCACTCGTTGAGCCTTTTAACCTTACTGCATACAACAACGCAGTTGCCAACCCATCCGGAACAGGTTTCGTTGGCGAAGCTGTAAAAGATGGTGATGCATTTTGGGGTGGTATAAACATCTATTTTGGTGGTGATATCGACCTTTCTGCCGCTGGTGATGTTTTTACAATTGACTTCTATACAGAAGATCCGGGTGTAAATGACTCTATTTTGTTTAAGTTTCAATTATTCAACCGCTACGGTGGTGCTGAAACTGTAGAAGTAGATGCATATTACAGTGATGCTAACGATCCAAGTGTTGGATCATGGAAAACGCTTGAATTTGCCATTCCTGACTCTATTTCTGGATCATACAACCAAATGGTAATTTTCTTTGGTTGGGATTATTCAACCGATGGCGATGTATATTATTATGACAATATTGTTGCTCCCGGGTATACTGCCTACGGTAACACAGATGTTACATTTAATATTACAGACAAGTTCAACACCGCAGAGAATGTAACATTATTCATTGACGGAACTGAAACTGCACTTACACAAACAGACAATGTATACAGTGCGACAGAAAGCTTAGCTTCTTACAATATTACAGCCGGTCAGGCTCAGGGTATTTATGAAGTAGTTTATTCACACATGGCATTTGGTTCAGAGGTGAGAGATACTTCTCAACTAATTGTTGGTAACTCTACAGGTACCCAGGAAGTAATGAAAATTATAATCGTAGAAGAAGAAGAAGACGGTACTGCATTTGCCATTGACGTAGATGGAAATCCTCCGGTAATTGACGGTATAATTGACGCACCTTGGGACAATGCCAAAATGCACGCACTACAGCAACGTGACTGGTGGGGAACTCCTACACCATTGTATTCTTACTACAAAGTAATGTGGGATATCTCGAATGTATACATCCTGAACTACGTAGAAGATGCTACACCGCAAAATGGTGGTGCTAATGCATGGGATAACGACAATGTTGAGCTATTCTTCGACATGGACCAATCAGCTTCTGAACCATTTGACGGTAATGACTGGCAAATTCGCTGCGTACGTGGATTAGACACCTGGAGTGGATCAGATGGCGTAGATGCAACCTGGGGTGCAGAAGTTTCAAGAGCACAAACCGAAATGGCCAACAACGAAGGTTATATCGTAGAATGGGCCATTCCATGGACACAACTAGGCAATTTCATTCCATTAGCAGGTAACCCATTTAATTTCGATGTAATTGCCGCTGACGATAAAGACGGTGTTGGTGGTCGTGATTATATGGTTTCATGGAATACTACATTAGATCAAAACTACTACAATACTGCAGCTTATGGAACAATTACACTTTCAGACATGACTAATGAAACAGCCATTTCTGATGTAGCACCTGTTCCTGGTTTGTCACTTTATCCAAACCCGGTTGCAGATCAACTTTACATTCAGGCTGGTAACCCAATAAAAGAAGTTGTTATTTATGATGTTGTAGGTCGTCAGACCAATAATATCAACAACCTAAACAGCAAATCAGTAACACTGAATGTTGGCGACTTAGGCAGCAATGCAATTTACATAGTGAAGATTGTGGATAACAATGGAAATGTGAGTTCTAAAAAAATCACAGTACAGTAATTCACTCTTGATTAAGAGGCTGCCATGAGCAGCCTCTTATTTTCTTTACTTTTTTTTGACTTCAAGCATAAAACAAATACAATGCATACCAACAAAATCATTTTGCTTTTCGCAGCACTGCTTTCTTTATCTTTGACAACTCAGGTTAAAGCTCAGGGTTGCTACGAATTGGTTTGGAACGATGAATTTAATTACACTGGATTGCCAGACTCTACTGTCTGGACATTTGAAGAAGGTGGCACCGGATGGGGAAATAACGAATTACAGTATTATACTTCAAACCGCCCTGAAAATGCGCGTGTTGAAAATGGCCACCTTACAATCGAAGCCAGAGAAGAAAACTACGGTGGACGAAACTATACATCTGCCAGACTCATCACCTACCCGACCAATCATTCATGGCAATATGGTAAAATTGAAGCAAGAATAAAACTACCCTACGGTCAGGGTATATGGCCGGCATTCTGGATGCTTGGCGATGGTATTTTTGAAGGCACCCCGTGGCCTGCATGTGGCGAAATAGACATCATGGAAATGGTTGGCGGCGGAGAAGGAAAAGACGATGTAGTGCACGGCACAATGCACTATGATGACAACGGACATGCGTACTATGGTGGAGAATACCAATTGGCAGAAGGCATTTTTGCCGACTCCTTTCATACTTTCGCCATTGAATGGACAGATACGTACTTAAAATGGTTTGTCGACGGCATTCAATATCATGAAGCCAGCATTACACCAAGCTACCTTACCGAATTACACGACAATTTCTTTCTTTTACTAAATATTGCAGTTGGCGGCGACTGGCCCGGTAGTCCAAATTCATCAACCGTTTTCCCGCAGCAAATGCAAGTAGATTATGTACGTGTTTACAAAATGGCAACTGAACCAGAAATCTCTGGTGACACCATAGTAAATAAAGCACAAAAAAACATCAAATTCCAGACTGCTGAATCAGAAGATTTCACTTACAACTGGACCGTTCCCGATGATGCAACAATTACAGATGGGCAGGGAACACATCAAATTTCAGTAGACTGGGGTTGCACTGCCGACACAGTAACCTGCGAAGTTTCTGGTTACTGCGACAGCTATACCCGCAAGTTGGGTGTAGAAACAAAAGATATTGAGCTAAACGGCCCTGCTACCGTAGAGGCTTATGCTACAAATACCACTTATGCAATAAACCCATTAAAATCGACTACCTACACATGGGAAGTGCCGGAAGGAGTTACCTTTACAGGAGTTGCCGATACCAACGCGGTCAGTCTTAACTGGACCGATCAGGGAGGTTTTGTAAAAGTAACTGCCCAAAACACATGCGGTACAGAACAAGATTCCATTTTGGTCGATATAGTTAACCAACTACCCTACCCCGATTCCATTACAAAACATCCGATACCCGGCACAATAGAGGCCACTGATTATGACTATGGTGGTGAAGGTGTCGCTTATCACGACACAGATGACGTTAACGAAGGGCCCGGTCCCAGACAAGATGAGGCTGTGGATACAGAATATAACGATGGCGGAGCAAATATCGGCTGGATTCACCCCGGTGAATGGGTAGAATACTCCGTGAATGTGGACAGTACCGGTTTATATGATGTGGAACTCAGAGTTTCGTCGCAACCCGGTGGCGGACAGATCGAAATACATTTTAACGGAGCAGACAGAACCGGACCAATTGACATACCTGCCACAGGTGGTTGGACATCCTTCACTTCAATCTATTTGAATGATGTGCAGCTTTACGAAACCGATTCCATCATGAGACTAAACTTCATTATTGGCGATTTTAATATCAGCCGATTGATATACGGTATTGCCACCAATGGCATAAGCGAACAGCAGGCAACCATACCGCAAGTTAAACTATATCCGAACCCGGCCAACAATCACATATACCTACACAACCTGAAAGAACCGGTAGATTATTCCATCTACAACATATTAGGTAAAACCGTGCAGCAAGGTCATATGGTGCCAAACAGTGGCATTGACATTAACGAACTGAACAAGGGAACATATTTCTTGCGGCTATCAAACGGAAATGAAAACAAAGCGCTACGATTTATTAAGCAATAAAACAGCGTTGCAGAAAAACTTTTAAAACAATTACCAGTGGCTAGCATAATTACCATGTTAAAAAAGGTCAAAATGTATAAGCATCTCGTAAAAGACCTGTCAGTAAAAAAAGGTTTCATAACCTTGCTTACAGGCATATTCTTAACGTTTACGTTTGGAGGCTGCAATAACGCATTAAATGCTGATTTTAGCACGAACGTCGATTCGGAGAAACCCAATTATGTTGTAATCAAAAACACCTCACAGGGATCCATCGACAGTGCCATTTGGCAGGTAAGAGGACAGAAAATAACAAACAAGGCAACGTTTAAAGCCTACTTTCCTTTTGCAGGGCAGCATAAAATCAGGCTCATTGTAATAAACAATTCAGATAAAGATACACTAATTAGACACATCAACATAACACAAGACGACCCGGAATATGTAACCCAACTTGAGCCTGTTTGGGAAGAAAACTTCAATGGTTCGCAACTTGACACGAGCGCATGGAGTTTTGATACAGGCGATCATGGATGGGGCAATCAGGAATTGCAAAACTACACAAATGGCGATAATGCTACACTCAGAAACGGGAAACTGGTAATCGACATACGTAAAGTCGACAATAAAAAACAACCCGGGTCTTATACCTCATCGCGCATTCATACAAACGGTAAAAAGCAATTTCAATACGGCCGCATCGAAGCAAAAGCCAAGTTGCCGGCCGGCAAAGGCATTTGGGCAGCAATTTGGATGTTGGGTAGCAACATTGATTCGGTTGGATGGCCTGCCTGTGGAGAAATGGACATTATGGAATACGTAGGCTTTGAGCCCAATACAGTTCATTCCACAGTGCATGTACCTGCGGGTTATGCAGGAAATGGCGATGGAAGCAAAATTGAACTGGAAAGTTGCGAAGAAGATTTCCACACCTACGGCATGCTGTGGACTCCCTCGAAGCTGATATTCTACGTGGACTCCCTGGAAAACGTTGTGCACACCTATGCTCCCAGTCCCAAAAACATTGAAAACTGGCCGCTTAATCAACCGGCGTTCCTTATACTCAATGTAGCTGTTGGAGGTACCTGGGGCGGATTAAAAGGAGTTGACAATTCCATATTTCCACAAACCATGGAAATCGATCATGTAAAAGTATTTCAGGCACCAATATTTTAAAGAATCACAGGAAAAATGACACAAGAACAAAGATACACCATAAAGATTTCACTCATTGTAGCCCTGGGCGGCTTTCTAATGGGATTTGATGCGTCTGTAATTTCAGGGGTTATAAAATTTATTGAACCGGAATTTGCACTTTCAAAACTTGAACTGGGTTGGGCCGTTAGCTCACTCACCCTTACTTCTACTCTTGCAATGATGGTTGCTGGCCCATTGAGTACAAAATTTGGTCGTAAACCGGTATTAAAAATCGCAGCCAGCCTCTATGCCATATCTGCACTGGGTTCTGCACTTGCACCCGATTTCATCACTTTGGTAATAGCCCGGATGATAGGTGGGTTTGGCGTTGGCGCATCACTCATTATTGCACCCATGTATATTGCCGAAATCTGCCCTCCGGGAATGAGAGGCCGCATGGTATCTTTTAATCAGCTCAATATCGTTACAGGTATTTCAGTCGCCTTTTTCACAAACTACCTCATACTGCAACTGAGCCAATCAGATAGCGCATGGATACAAACACTTGGTATAGATATACACCAGTGGCGCTGGATGCTGGGCCTTGAAGGTATACCCGCCATCCTGTATTTCGGGCTCCTCTTTGGTGTACCGGAAAGTCCGCGCTGGCTCATCATGAAATCGCGTTCCACACTGGCACTTCAGATACTGAAAAGAGTATCGAGCGAAGCACAGGCACTGAAAGATTTGGCTGCTGTAAAAGAATCCATAAAAAACAGAACAGAAAAAAAACGCGCCAAATTATCAGAACTGTTTAAACCATCGCTGCGCCTTGTCCTTTTTATTGGTATTGTAGTTGCTATATTACAACAAATTACAGGAATCAATTCCGTATTTTTTTACGCACCCATGATTTTCGAACAAACCGGAATTGGTACCGATGCTGCATTTTCGCAAGCCATCCTGGTTGGACTTACAAACCTGGCCTTTACCGTTCTGGCCATAATGTTCATTGACCGTTTTGGACGGAAAGCACTGTTAATATTCGGGTTCTCAGGAATTGCCATTAGCATGTTCCTACTATCATATGGTTTCAGCAACGCCACATATCAGCTCACCCCGCAGGCAGTAGAAACACTTCCCGGACATGTAGATAAAGCCAAAACAGCTGGCATGGTTGGGGTAACCTATTACAGCGATGTTGAATTTAAAGATGCTGTACAGGAAAATTTTGGCGAAATAGAATCGAAAAAAGTAGAAGCCAACCTGATAACGGCAAGTATTAACATGAATGCATGGCTCATTTTACTCAGTATCATAGGTTTTGTGGCTTCATTTGCCATCTCAATTGGTCCGGTTATGTGGGTATTGTTCTCAGAACTATTTCCCAACACCATCAGGGGAGTTGCCATATCATTTACCGGCTTTATTAATTCCTCGGTGAGTTTCCTCGTGCAGTTTGTATTTCCATGGGAGCTGGCCACAATTGGCAATGCCTGGACATTCTTCCTTTATGGCTTATTTGCGGCCCTGGGACTAATTTTCGTGCTCATTGTATTGCCTGAAACCAAAAACAAATCATTGGAAGAACTCGAAGCCATACTCGTAACCAGTAAGGAAAAATAAAAATTAAAATATACACCTATGTCGCGCATTAATCTAATTCCTGTTGCCCTCATGCTGATTTTATTAGGCCTTAGCGCCTGTAACGGAGGGACAAAAAGCAATGACACAAACCCGCAAAAAAACGATATTAATAAAACCGTTTTACTGAAAGCTGAAAACTATCACGAAGCAGAAGGAACAGTGGAAACGCTGGAAAACACTTCCGGTGATGGAAAAATTGTTGTGCTCAAAGAAGCGGGCTGGTTGGCACTCGATGCCGATATTCAGCTCGCCGGACGTTACAAAGTAGAAATTCATGCCACCAGCACCAATTCCGGTGAGCCCACAATCTGGATCGAAGACTACTACGACAACAAAGACAATCGTACGTACAACATTACAGGCAACATTACCCTGAAAAACACAAAAGAGCAATGTATTACTGTGAGCAGAGTGGGTACACCGCTTGATAAAGGAACCCATAAAATCAAACTGCATACCAACGAGCCCCTTAAAATTGACTGGATTAAACTTACGCTCGTAAAAAAATATCGCGAGACACCCAAAAAAATGGTACAGGCAACCACAGGCGATGAATGGACAATTGCCTGGGCCGATGAATTTGATGGTGATGCAGTAGATACTACAAAATGGACCTTTGACATTGGTGACTGGGGTTGGGGAAACTATGAGCTACAGTACTATACCGACAACAGAGAAGAAAATGCCCGCATCAAAGATGGATATCTCATAATTGAAGCCCGCAAAAATGATATGGGCAAAAAATGGACCTCTGCCCGCCTAACCACGCGCGAAAAAGTGAGCTTCCAGTACGGAAAAATTGAGTTCCGCGCTAAAGTACCTGCACACAAAGGAAATTGGGCTGCAGGCTGGACGTTGGGCGACGATTATAAAGATGAACTTTCATGGCCATATTGCGGTGAAATAGACATACTGGAAAGCGTAGGCTTTGAAATGGATAATGAAACCGGCAATGGAATAGCACACGCCTCTGCGCACAGCGGAGCTTATTATTTCAAACTAGGCAACCAGCCAACAGCCACCTTGCCGGTAAAAAACATGAACAATAAGTTTCATACCTATGCGGTAGAATGGACACCCGAATACATCAAAGCATTTGTAGATGACCAACATTATTTCACCTACGATGATAACAGTACCGAATTATCGTGGCCATTTGACAAACCGCACAACATAATCCTCAACCTTGCAATGGGTGGAGGCTGGGGAGGCGCCCAGGGTATGGACGAAAGCATAACTTCACAAAAAATGATCATTGATTATGTCAGGGTTTATGAAAGAAAATAAACAAATCAGATTGAGCACCCGGCTCCTTATGATGCTAACCGTTAGTATGGGATTACTATTCGCCCATTCATGCGCTACGGAATCAAAAGAAGTCATTATTGAGCAAAAGGTTGAGACTTTACTGGCCAAAATGACCCTTGATGAGAAAATAGGGCAAATGACCCAGATAAGGCACTTTGATGAATTTACAGCACAAGACATTATTTCCGGATCGGTAGGATCCATAATACATACTGATGGCCCCACACCGGGGAATACTGCAGAAGAATGGCAGGCGCGCTTCATTGAATTGCAAAAACAAGCTATGGATTCCAGACTTGGAATACCATTACTTTTTGGGGTGGATGCAATTCACGGACAAAACACTTTTGAAGGCGCCACCATTTTTCCGCACAACATAGGCATGGGGGCGACACAGAACCCGGAACTTGTAAAAGAAGCAGCTGCCATTACTGCCATTGAGATGCAAGCCACAGGCTTTAACTGGACTTTTTCGCCCTGTATATCCATACCATACAACGAGAAATGGGGACGCGTATACGAAGCATTTTCCGAAAGCACATCGCTTACGCGTAAATACACCAAAGCTTCTGTAGAAGGGCACCAGGGTAACCTGGCAGATAAAACCACGGTAATGGCCACAGCCAAACACTACGTAGGAGATGGCTCCACTGAATACGGCAAAGAAGGCGGAAACACCTCACTTAGCATTCAGGAAGTGAGCAAACGCCTGCTCCCACCCTATCGTGAAGCAGTAAACGCAGGCATTGGCGCAATTATGGTGGGCTTCAACGACCTCTCCGGCATTTCTATGCATGCTCACAAACCCCTGATTACCGACACACTGAAAAAAAGAATGGGATTCGACGGCATTGTAGTAACCGACTGGAAAGGTTATTCACGCTTTGGTAAAAATGATGTCATCAATGCCGGTGTGGATATGGTAATGGCTGTCGACGGCGACATGAAACCATTTCAGGAAGGATTAAAAGCAGGCGTAGAAAAGGGCGAAGTATCCATGGCGCGTATTGACGATGCTGTGAGAAGAATTCTCAGGCAGAAATTCCGGCTGGGACTCTTTGAACACCCTTTTCCCGACACGACCTTAACCAGCAAAATTGGAATTACAGAACACAGAGATAAAGCGCGCCAGGCCGTTCGCGAGTCCATGGTACTGCTCAAAAACGATGATAAAACACTCCCCATCCCGAAAGATGTCGGAAAAATTGTGGTTGTAGGTGAGCATGCCAATAACACAGGCTTACAATCAGGTGGCTGGACCATTCGCTGGCAAGGTGTGAGCAGAAACTACGATGGCGCTACCACTATCCTTGAAGGTATTAAAGAGATGGCCAATGGAGCGGTTGTATACGACTCCACAGGTACAGGCCAACACACAGACGCCAAATGGGCAGTTGTTGTGGTTGGTGAAAAACCCTATGCCGAATTTTTTGGCGATATAGGTGACGAAAGGGGAACATGTTCGCTGACCCTTACAGAAAAACACAAAAAATATATCAATGCTTATAGTGGGAAGTCAATAAATACGGTAATTATTCTAATCTCCGGCCGACCACTGGTCGTTACCAACGAAATTGCAGAATCAGATGCATTTGTGGCTGCGTGGTTACCCGGCTCAGAAGGCGCAGGCGTGGCCGAAGTGCTTTTTGGAGCCTACAACTTTACCGGTAAGCTACCGCACTCCTGGCCCGTGTCGGTAGATGATTTTAACGGTAAATATGGCCCCAACTTTTGGAATAAAAATGCCAATCCGCTCCATGAGATAGGCTTTGGTTTATCGTACCCTGATTTTCGGTAAGCGAATAATAATCTGAAAACCAAGACAATAAACATGAAAAACCATACATATTTAAACCACACACCAATAAATGATGAGACTACTGCGCCGCAAGGGCAGTATATAATGCTGAATGATGAAAAATTCTATAAAATAAGTAACTACGATCAAATCCAACCATTTTTTATCAGTATGGTGAGCCATACCGATCATTGGTTTTTCATTTCATCAAACGGGGGGTTATCTGCCGGTAGAAAAAGCGCAGATCTTGCGCTTTTTCCTTATTACACAGACGACAAGATAACAAACAACGCCGAAACCACTGGCAGTAAAACCATTATAAGAATTCATAAAGACAATGAAATATTGCTTTGGGAACCATTCTCCAGTCGATACGAGGGCATTTATCCGGTTACCCGCAACATATATAAAAACTTTACAGGCAATAAAATTATATTTGAAGAAACCAATGAAGCCTTATCACTTACATTTTTATATACCTGGCAGGTTTCAGACAAATTTGGATTCATAAAAACCTCTGAAATACAGAACCTTAATCCCAAACAAGTAACAATAGAAATACTTGATGGCATACAGAATGTTTTGCCATATGGTATTGGAGCAAATTTACAAAACAACACCAGTAACCTGGCCAATGCATATAAACGAAATGAATTGGTCAACATGGTAAAATTGGGCATTTATTCGCTCAGCGCAATGATTATTGACAAAGCAGAACCCAGCGAAGCACTTAAAGCCACAAGCGTTTGGAGTACAGGACTTAAAGCAAACAACATCCTCCTTTCATCGCTCCAGCTCGATGACTTCAGAAAAGGTCGTAAGCTTAAGAAAGAAACAGATTTGAGAGCAGAACCGGGCGCCTATTTTCTAAACAGCCGAATAACCCTTAACAGCCAGGATTATCAGCAATGGCACATTGTAGCCGATGTGGAACAGGATCATTCTAAAATATATGCCCTTATAGAGCAACTAAAGCTTGATACAAAAAAACTGGAATCGCTGTTAATCGAAGACATAGAAGAGGGCACTACTATGCTGCAAAAATTAGTGGGCACTGCGGATGGACTACAACAAACAGCCGATGAATTAAGTGTAGGCAGGCACTTTTCAAATGTACTCTTCAATATCATGCGCGGCGGAGTGTTCGAGGATCAATACAACATTGAAAAACAAGATCTGATAAACTTTGTCGAAACATTTAATCGAAATATAGCAGACAAATACAACGATTTCTTTAATCAATTGAGTGATACCTTCACCTTTTTTGAATTAATTGATAAAACAATAAAGACAGGCAACAGCGACCTTATTCGCCTAAGCTATGAATATCTCCCATTAACCTTTAGCCGCAGGCATGGCGATCCGAGCCGGCCATGGAACAAATTTTCAATTCCGGGTAAAAACGATGACGGCTCTTACATTAAGAGTTATGAAGGCAATTGGCGCGACATTTTCCAAAATTGGGAAGCCCTTGGTTATTCATTTCCCGGCTATATTCTTTCCATGATCACAAAATTTGTTAACGCCTCAACTATAGATGGTTACAATCCTTATCGCATTACACGAAATGGCATAGACTGGGAAGTAATAAACCCGGAAGACCCGTGGTCGTTTATAGGATATTGGGGCGACCATCAGATTATTTATCTTTTGAAGTTGATGGAACTGGCCAATAAGTTCCAAAAAAATGATTTCCGGCACTTCCTATCTGCTCAATGGTTCGTATACGCCAATGTACCCTACCGTATAAAAAAATATAAAGATATAGTAGCAAACCCGCAAAGCACCATCGAATTTGAGCAAGATAAAGAACAACAAATACTAAACAGACATGAACAAATTGGCGCAGATGGAAAACTGGTATTTAATCAGCAAGACCATTTAACCAAAGCCAACCTTACAGAAAAAATACTGGTTCCATTCCTCAACAAATTATCAAACTTTATTCCTGAAGCCGGCATTTGGCTAAACACACAACGCCCCGAATGGAACGATGCCAATAATGCACTGGTAGGTAATGGTGTATCAATGGTAACACTTTACTACATGCGCCGCTATGTAACATTTTGCATGAATATTTTCAGCCGCGACAGTAAAAACAGCTTTGATGTTAACAAACCGGTTATTGCTTTTATGGAAAGTATAATGACTGTACTTGAGAAGCATGAACCCAAACTTAGCTCAAATATCAATGACAAAAACCGCAGAAACATCACAGATGAACTGGGCTATGTGGGTGAGAAATACCGGGAGGAAGCATATTTAGGATTCAATAGAGGCACAAAATCTTTGTCTGAAGCGCAAATTCATAAATTTCTCGAAAAGGCATTGAAGTATATTGACCATTCCATCAATGCAAATAAACGAAAAGATGGACTATATCATGCCTATAATTTGATAGAATTTGGACAACAGACAGTAAGCACCAGGCCCCTGTATGAAATGCTCGAAGGACAGGTTGCTGTGTTATCATCGGGCATGCTCAAGCCAGAAGAAGCCTTATCTGTATTGGATGCCTTAAAAAACAGCAAGATGTACCGCCCCGATCAGTACAGCTACATTTTATACCCGGACAGGGACTTACCGCGCTTCTTGTCAAAAAATCTGATTCCCGCAAAATTTATCGGAAAATCCAGGCTGGCCAAAGCAATGCTGAAAGCCGGAGATCATTCTGTAATAAAAAAAGACATCAACGGAAATTTCCATTTTAACGGCAACTTCCACAATGCCGATGACCTGAAAAAGGCTTTTGAAGGTTTGACAGGTACAGCATTTGCCGAAATGGCTAAAAAGGAATACAACGATTATCTCGACATTTTCGAACAAATATTCAACCACAAAGCATTTACGGGTCGCTCAGGAACCTTTTTTGGTTACGAAGGCCTGGGCAGCATTTATTGGCACATGGTCTCTAAACTATTACTCGCCGTGCAGGAAAACATTGTTTGGGCCAAAGAAGCAAAAACAGAGGAATCCATTGTAGGTAAGTTTATCGACCATTACTACGAAATAAGAGCCGGAATAGGCATCAACAAGTCACCGGATCTATACGGAGCCTTCCCGACCGATCCCTATTCGCATACGCCCGGACACAAAGGCGCTCAGCAACCCGGCATGACCGGACAGGTAAAAGAAGATATCATTAATCGATGGGCAGAACTGGGTTTAAAAGTTAGCGAAGGCTGCCTAACGTTTGATGCAGAATTTCTGAATCCGGCTGAATTTTTCCAGACTCCGGCAGATTTTAAATATTTCGATTTAGATGGTGAGCCCCAAGAATTATTGATTAAGCAAAATGAATTGTGCTTCACATTTTGCCAGGTACCCATTATTTACAGCAAAGCACAATCAGAAAATATTACAGTGACTTATCAAAACAATAAGAAGGAAACCTTTGATGGCAAAAGTTTAAACGCCAAAATATCTGACGTGCTGTTTAAAAGGACCAATCAAATTAAAAAAATAGAAGTCAACCAAAACTTCTAGGTGTGTTTGTTAGACCATTGGCCACAATTACAATAAAGTATTAAGTTTTTGATCGACCTTCCGTGGCCAATGGTTTTACAACAAAAGAGTTAATAGAACCAAAAAGCATCCAAAATCTTTCTTTCAGGTAGTTGTAATCCATGATTTGATCTCATTTTACACCTGTGTTTTAAATGGAATTGCTTATTTTTACCTTATTGAAGTAAAAAATACGCTAGCATGCTGGAGAAAGTCCTCAAATATGCTTTACTACTCATAATATTACAGTGCACGATTTTCAGCCACAGTAGCCCAAAAATTATTGGTATACCGCATGTAAAAAACTACAATACAACAAAGATACATGCAGGAGCCCAAACCTGGATGATTGACATTGGATCGAACGGGATGGCCTATTTTGCCAATAATAATGGCGTGCTTGAGTTTGATGGAATTAACTGGCGCAATTACCCCCTTCCGGGAGGTATCATAGTGCGCTGCATAAAAGCAACAGACGACCATTTATATGCAGGAGGATTCAACGAGATAGGCTACCTTACACCCAATAAAAAAGGCAAGCTAAAGTATCATTCCCTCATTCAGAAACTCCCGGAAAATGCCAGAGACTTCGGTGAAGTTTGGCGCATTTATAATTTACCCGTTGGAATTGTGTTCCAATCGTACGAACAGATAATGATTTACAACAATGGAAGTTTTACAATTATTGATGCACCGGATCTTTTTCACTTCTCCTTTCTGATTAAGGGAGAATTATACATTAACGACCAGTCGCAGGGGCTGTATCGGTTAGCCAACGACCAACTGGTGAAAGTGCCGGGTGTTAGTAGCCTGGCAGGCGAGCTCATCTGGGCCATGCTACCCAAAGGAGACAAAATTCTGATTGCCACAGATGATGACGGAATATTTGAATTCGACGGACTAACACTCACCGAATGGCAAAATCCGGCTGCAAAATTCCTTAAAAAAAACCAGGTATACACAGGTCTCAGCATCGATGCCGAAACATATGCTTTTGGAACCATTCAGGATGGCTTAATGATATGCGACACTGCGGGAAACCTCCTCCAGCACATCAATATGGACAGGGGGCTTCAAAACAACACGGTTTTAAGTCTAAAGCTGGATCAGTATAAAAACCTTTGGCTCGGACTTGATAATGGTATCGATTATGTAGAAATAAATTCTCCCCTCACCTATTTCTCAGAATTTAATGGCTTAAGCACCGGATATGCAGCCATCCTGCACAACAATAACCTTTATTTAGGCACCAACCGGGGTGTGTTTTATCACGACTGGCAAAAATTAATCAATGGCGGAAGCAGCCAGGCATTTGAGCTCGTACCCGGCACCCAGGGACAGGTGTGGAACTTCAGTGTTTTCGACGGCACACTTTTTTGCGGTCATAATTCAGGTGTTTTCACCATCGATGGAACAGAAGCGAACCTTATTTCCGACATTCAGGGCGGCTGGACATTCCTTCAGCCCAATGACAAAAAGGACATCGTGCTCTGCGGTACATATACAGGCATTTCAAAATTCAAAAAAGAAAACGGCCAGTGGGTTGCCAAAGGCAAACTTGCTGGGTTTAAAGAATCAACAAGATATCTGGTAAAGGGAACCAACAATAGTTTTTGGATGGCACATGGCTATAAAGGAATTTACAATATCAAAACAAATCAAAATTATGATAGTGTACTGCATCATAAACTTTACAATAGCGATGATGGTTTTCCGGTAGATAAAAACCTCAATGTGTGCGAACTATTCAATGAACCTGCATTCACTACCGGGCAGGGTTTTTACAAATACGATTCTGCCACGGACAGTTTCGTACCTGATAAAACGCTTAATAAAAAATTTCCAAAAAGAGATATCAGATTAGTGCAGAGCGATGATGCCGGAAACGTCTGGTACTTCACAATAGATGATGCCGGCGTTTACCGGTTACAAGAAGATGGAAGTTATGTAGATGTAGCACTCCCTTTTGAGGAACTCAACAGACGTTTTATAAAGTGGTTTCAGTTTGTTTATCCCATCAATGAAAATCACGTTATTTTTGGGCTTCAGGATGGATTTGCCTATTACACACCACAATATCCTAAAAATTACCAATACGAGTTTAATGCCTACATTCGCAAGGCAACACTAACCAAAACAGATTCAGTGCTTTACATGGGACAAGCAAAAGACACTGATTTTTTTGTGGGCATCCCGCATCGGTTCAACCAGCTTAAGTTTGAATTAGCCGCCAACGACTTCGAAAATCCCAAAAAAACGTTATTCAGCACCAAATTAGAAGATTTTGATGAAGACTGGTCTCCATGGCAGAGTAATCCGGTTCGCGAATTTACGAATTTAGCACACGGAGAATATACCTTCAAAGTCAGAGCTAAAAACATCTTTGGAACCATCAGCAAAACAGCTTCAATGGGTTTCGAAATCTACGCGCCCTGGTACCTGAGCTGGTGGGGATACATGTTATACGCCGCTATCGTTGGTATATTTGTATTTTCTATGGTAAAATATGTAAGGTACCGTACCGAAAAAACCAAACGTGAAGAGGAAGAACAACAAAAACGCCGTTTCAAAGAACGGGAAAAGGAACTACAAAACAACGCACTCAGGGCTGAAAAGGAAGTTATCCGAATACGGAACGAAAAGCTCAGAACAGAAATGAAACAAAAAGATAAAGAGCTGGCCAATAGCACCATGGAAATGATCCATAAAGGAAAGCTCTTAACAAAAATAAAAAAAGACCTGAACCGGCTCTCTGCAGAGTTTAACGATGACCTGATCAACAACCACATAAATCGTATTGTTCGCAAGGTTGACCGGGAGTTAGATACTGAGCAACAATGGGAAGTATTCGAAAAACACTTTGAAAATGTACACGAAGAGTTTCTTAAACGACTAAAAGCTGCCTACCCGGACCTGACGCCGAGAGAAATGAAACTATGTGCGTATCTGAGGCTTAACATTTCAAGCAAAGAAATAGCTGCGCTTATGAATATCAGTACACGCGGTGTAGAAATTAGCCGTTACAGACTCCGCAAAAAGCTGCAACTCTCCCACGACACCAATCTTACCGATTTCATCATATCCTTTTAAAATTACAATTGCCACATTCAAAAAAACCTCCGCAGAAATTTCAAAGGCAGATACTCCTACGTAGAAAAGCGTATTTTTAAACTCACAATCAATTTATTATATCAAAATTAAAAGCAGTAATTATAAAAATGTAATTTTACCATAAATTTGATATAACTATGGTAATCAAGTTAGCGCTGATCTTATCTGTGGTTTTACAATTTGCCACGGCAATTGTAGCCTTAAGCCTGGTAAAACGTACCCGAACCAATATTGCCTGGTGGCTTATTTCTTTTGGGTTTTTGTTAATGGCTTTTCGGAGGCTTTTTGAACTTTACCAGGTTTACGATAATGAAAACTTTTTTATTAACGACCTTACCAATAGCTGGATTGGAGTAGGTATTTCGATATTTATGCTGTTGAGCTTAAGTTTTATACGCAGAATTTTCAATATTCAGAAACGGTTCGACGAACTTAAAAAAGCCAATGAAGCCAGAGTTTTTTCAGCCATTGTAAAGACCGAAGAAAAACAGAAACAACAATTTTCCAAAGAACTGCACGATGGACTTGGCCCCTTGCTGGCGTCGGTTAAAATGTCTATTTCGGCCCTGAACCGTGGTGGCAGCGGTGACTTTAACCCGCAAATACTCAAAAATACAGAACGCCAAATCGACGAGTCTATACGTACCATAAAAGAGATATCCAACAACCTGAGCCCACACGTATTAAATAATTTCGGGCTTCAGAAAGCCGTGAAGTCGTTTATCGGGAATTTAAGATATGTAGATAAACCAAAAATTTCTTTCAATCACAATATACAAGACCAACGATTCCCTTATAATATTGAAACAGTAGCGTATCGCGTAATTTGCGAACTATTTTACAATACACTGCAACACGCTGAAGCGCAAAATATTTATTTAGACATATTTTATGATGAACCCGCGCTCAATATCAAGTACATGGACGATGGAAAGGGTTTTGAGATTACAGAAGAACCGCCTGAAGTCTTTGGAATGGGGCTAACCAATATTCAATCACGAATTAAATCGGTCAATGGGAGCATACAGCTATATTCTGCGCCGGAGCAGGGTTTTAATTTAAATATCGTAATCAACACAAAATAATTATGGATAAATTGTCAATTGTATTGGTTGATGACCATAAACTGTTTCGCGAAGGCCTAAAAAGCCTGATGGAGAATTTTGAGTATGTCGACCAAATACAAGAAGCATCAAATGGCCACGAATTTCTTCAACTGCTCGAAGCCGGCAAACCCGATATTGTATTTATGGATATTGAAATGCCGGAAATGGACGGCATTACGGCCACACGCAAAGCACTTGAGATCAATCAACAATTAAATGTAGTTGCATTGTCGATGTACGGCAATGAGAATTATTATACACAGATGATCAGTGCCGGTGCCAAAGGGTTTATACTCAAAAATTCAGGCATTCAGGATGTGGAAAATGCCATACAAAACGTAATGTCGGGCAATAATTATTTTTCGCACGAAATTTTTCAACGTTTGATTCACGGGCTGGGCAGAAAACAGCAAAAGAGTACAAACCCGGAATTATCATCTCGCGAAGAGGAAATTGTTTTTCTAATCTGCAAAGGACTCTCAAACCAGGAAATAGCCGACAAACTGTATCTCAGCAAACGCACAGTCGATAAGCATCGCGAAAATATTTTAAGTAAAACCCAATCGAAAAACACGGCCGGCATTGTGATGTATGCCGTTAAAAATGGGATTGTAGAGGTGTAGAACAACGGTAAATTGTTTTTTTCAATAACTAAAGATTCGCACTCGATAGCAGCGTGGGCTACAATGATTTATATAAAACAACTTTGTTTTACAATGTGGAAGGCTACAAATTTTCCGACTTTCTCAGAATCGGTTTAATGATGAATATACTGGCCGGTATTGTTACGTTTTTTATGATTTGGTACTGTTATTTATAGCGCATATCCCTCAAAGCTCAAAATGTACAACTAATTCTAATCCTGTCGTATTAGCAATTTTTTATTTAGGCTTTTTCGAAAAGTACATTTTTTCAAAGGTTATTTTTCAAAAAATTACACTTTTTTCAAGGAGTTTTTGGTGAATAATTACACTTTTTCTAGGAATTTCTTGGCCAAAATTGTCGCTAACCAAATGGTTGTCTTCCGCCTATTTGCCCGGTCATTCATGGCCGGGCAAGTGAGCCTCAAAAATTCGGGGCTTTAGCCCCTTGCATTTGAGTAGCCGTTCAAAAAATGAGCGGCTTTTTTTAATGAGAACTAGCGAGGGTTTCGCTCCAAGCGAAGCCCTCGCTTCAGAGCCATAATAACTTCGTTATTCTTGTTTTTGAATCAGTCATTCACTGCATAGGAATCAAATACGACTTTATACGTACGTAGTGTATTAATACGTATTATCAATTTACGCTTTAAAGCTGTTTCACAGATTATTGCACTCACCTACATTTGCATCAGAACCTTGAAAAACTGATGTACAATGAATTTGATAAAAACTTTTGCGATTGTTGCAGGAATTAGCATTTTTTCTTCTCAACTATCCCATGCGCAGCTACAGATTGACGCACAATACCGGCCACGTTTCGAGTTACGCGACGGCTACCGAAAACTGGCCAACCCGGAAAGTACGCCATCGGCGGTAATGTCGCAGCGTACACGATTGTCATTAACCTACAAAACAGACAACCTGAAACTGGTATTTTCGCCGCAAGACGTTCGGGTGTGGGGCGACGAAAACCTCAGCAGCTCCACCGGCGTGTATGGCGACGATGCCTCACTGACGCTTTTCGAAGGCTATGCAGCCATTAAAATGGGCAATGCCGGATGGCTCTCTGTAGGTCGCCAACAGTTGGTTTACGACCATCAACGGCTTTTAGCAGCCCGCAACTGGAACCAAAACGGGTTGGCTTACGATGCCGTGGTTTATAAAAAAGAATGGAGCGGCTGGAAAGTGCATGCCGGTGCCTCGTGGAACAACACCACAGCCCTTACTTCGGACAATTATTATGTGCCCGACCGTATTAAAACATTGAATTTTGCATGGCTACAGCATCAATTTTCTGAAGCTTTCAGCCTGTCGCTATTGCACATCGCAAGCGGTAAAAACCAAACCGATTCTACCAATCGTATCAACTTTAGGCAAACATCCGGACTATACGGCAAGTTTGCGAATGACTGGATTCAGGGCCGATCAAACTTTTATTATCAATATGGCAAAAACAACCAAAACCAGAACATCAATGCGTGGTTGTTCGATGTGGATGTGGCGTTCAAGGCCGGTGCAATAAGTCCGGGAATCGGGTTGAGCTACCTTTCGGGTGATGGAAATCTTAGCAACAATCAGGACAATCTGTTCGATGTGTTGTATGGCGCGCGTCACCGTTTTGGCGGGCACATGGATTATTTCCGAAATCATGCCAGTCACGCCAAAAACGGCGGTTTGGTCGATGGCTACGCCTACATCAACTTTAAAGTAAATGATAGAGTAAAAATAACGAATACCGGACATTACTTCTGGTTAGCCGAGACCAATAGTGCTACTCCCGAGAAGAAAGACCTGGGTTACGAAAACGAGTTGGCCTGTCAGTATAAATTCAATGATTGGGGAAGCCTGAAAACCGGTTACCTGTTCTTTTTGCCCACCGATAATATGCGCCAATTACAGGGAGTTGCAGATGCCAACGATTATCAGCAATTTCTATTCGTCGAACTCACAATCAAACCAACACTATTTTCAAACAAACAATAAACTGAACCATTATGACACGTAAACCATTTATCATACTCGTAATTGCATTGCTCGCATTGTCGGGTTGTGTATCGAAAAAACAGAAAGAAAACACACTGAACTTTTCCGGTGCTTTTGCGCTGTATCCGCTCAACATTAAGTGGGCAGAAGAATATAAAAAGACACATGAGGACGTGCGGTTCAATATTTCAGGCGGTGGAGCCGGTAAAGGTATGGCCGATGCACTGGCCGGCACGGTTGATTTGGGCATGTTCTCACGCGAAATTGCCCAGGCCGAAAAAGATAAAGGCGTTTGGTGGGTTGGTTTGTGCAAAGATGCCGTTATCCCCACCATCAGTAAAGACAATCCCTATTTAGATGACTTGAAAAAACGAGGCATAACGCAGGATGAGTTCCGCAAAATTTTTATTGAAGGCAGCATAAAAAGCTGGAATGAAATATTACCAACTGCCGGAAACGAAGCCATTACCGTGTACACACGTTCCGATGCTTGTGGAGCTGCCGGCACCTGGGCAAAGTACCTTGGCGGAACACAAGAAGACCTCGTAGGAGTGGGCATACACGGCGATCCGGCGTTGGCGCAAGCGGTTTCCAAAGACCAATTTGGCCTGGGGTTCAACAACACCATTTACATTTATGATGTAAAAACCAACGAAAAACGCCCGGGAATGGAAATTATTCCGCTTGACCAAAATGGAAATGGTAAAATCGATCCGGAGGAGAGTTTCTACAACACCTTCAACAATGTACTGGCTGCCATTGCCAAAGGCGATTATCCATCGCCACCGGCACGTGAGCTTTACTTTGTTTCCAAAGGCAAACCCACAAAAAAGGCCACGCTCGATTACATCAAATGGACGCTTACCGAAGGCCAAAAATTTGTGAAAGAAGCAGGGTACGTACCCATCACACAAGATAAAATTGACAGTTACCTGAAAAAGTTAAAACAATAATGCATTTCAAACGACGCATAACCGACCGTGTAAACAATACCTGGATGGTGGCCACACTGGCCATCATCCTGCTTTTGCCGCTTATAATGGGCATTGCTTTGTACGCAAAGTCAATTCCCATTTTCGATGCGCAATCGCTGCCGTCCTTACTTGGCTCGTCCAACTGGTCGCCCAACGATGGAAAATTTGGCTTTTGGCCGTTTATTTTCAGCTCCATTTATGTAACGGTATTGTCATTTATTTTTGCTGCACCCCTTTGTTTGTTTGCAGCCATTTATCTTACCCAATTTGCTTCGCGCCGACTGGTGCAATTGATGCACCCGGTAATTGATATTTTGGCCGGTATTCCCTCGGTTATTTATGGCATGTGGGGCATTTTGGTTATTGTACCTTTTGTGGGCGAAGTTCTGGCACCAATGTTTGGCGTAAAAACATCGGGTTATTCCATTCTTGCGGGCGGTATTGTGCTGGCCGTAATGTGCATTCCCTACATGCTGAACATGCTGCTGGAATCGTTTCATGCTGTACCTACAGGATTGAAAGAAGCAGCGCTTTCGTTGGGCGCTACCCGTTGGGAAACGGTAAAGCATGTGATTGTACGTAAGAGCTTTCCGGGCATTATTTCATCCTTCGGACTGGGGCTGGCCAAAGCTTTCGGCGAAACACTGGCCGTGATGATGGTGGTGGGAAATATGGTGCAAATTACCGGCAACCCGTTTAAAGCCGGCTATCCGCTTCCTGCGCTTATTGCGAATAATTATGGAGAAATGATGTCGATACCACTCTACGACTCGGCACTGATGTTTGCCGCACTTATTTTACTGGTTGTAATTTTGGCTATCAACCTCATTTTCCGATACTTTATCTACAAAACCCAAAAGGCATGAACAAAAGAAAAATTATAGAAGAAAGAATATTCAGGCTTTTGACAGGTTTGGCAACCTACTCCCTCATTGCTATCCTCGGATACATTATTGCCATTATCTTTATCAACGGCTTTAGTTCCCTGTCGTTCGATATGATTACCAAAACACCTTCGGGCGGATATTATTACGGTGGCGAAGGTGGCGTGTTGAACGCTATAGTGGGATCGCTGTACATTGCACTGGGAGCTACGTTTATTGCGATAGTAGTTGGTGTGCCGGCTGCACTTTTTATCAATGTTCATTTAATTCGCTACAAACGCACACAAAATACCATACGGTACTTATTGGATGCGCTTTGGGGCATTCCATCCATTGTTTATGGCGCATTTGGTTTTGCACTCATGCTCTATTTGGGTATGAATGCCTCGCTATTGGCAGGAATCATTACTGTAGCTTTGCTCATTACGCCCATTGTTATCCGTACGTTCGACGAAGTGTTGAGCACCATTCCAAAAGGATTGCATGAAGCATCACTGGCCATGGGCTCAACCAAAACCGAAACTGCATTTAAAGTTTTGTTCCGGCAAGGATTTTCGGGATTTATTACGGCTGTACTTCTGGCATTTGGCCGGGGAATTGGCGATGCGGCTTCGGTACTTTTTACTGCAGGCTATACCGACCTGATTCCGAAATACTTAGATGAACCCGCGGCAACATTGCCTTTGGCCATCTTTTTTCAACTTTCATCGCCCATTCCCGAAGTTCGCGACCGGGCTTATGCCGCAGCTGCCATATTAACCATTATCATTCTAATTATTAGTCTTTCAGCAAGGCTATTATCTAAGAATTACTCCAAATCGAACCTAAAATAGTAAAATAATGAACGCACAAAACACACAACCAATGGATACGCAAACTCAATACTTACAGTCTTTTCAGGTTACAAAGCAACCATCTATATTGGAAATTAAAAACCTGAATGTGTATGCAGAAAAGCAGCACATACTGAAAAATATCAATTTGAATATTCCCAAAAATAAAGTTACGGTGCTACTGGGCCCGTCGGGTTGCGGCAAAACCACATTGCTAAAATCGCTGAACAAACTCACCGATCTTTACAGAGAACTGAGAGTATCGGGCCAAATTTTTATTGAGGGAGACGATATATTGAATACGCAAAAAAATGTGGCACTTATCAGGCAAAAAATGGGATTGTTGTCGCAAAAACCTTTTCCGCTGCCGGTTTCCATTTATAAAAATGTAGCCTATGGTATTCATTTAAAAGGCGTTAAAAACAAAGACCTTATCGACTACAATGTAGAAAAAAAACTCCGCGAAGTAGGACTGTGGGACGAAGTAAAAGACCGCTTGCACAAATCAGCTGACAGCCTCTCCATTGGGCAGCAACAGCGCCTTTGCCTTGCTCGCGGACTGGCCGTAAAACCGCGCATCATTCTGGCCGACGAGCCTACATCGGCGCTCGACCCGGTATCGAGCAAAATTATTGAAAACCTGTTTCGTGAACTAAAAAAGCATTACACCATAATTTTAGTCACCCACATCTTGCGACAGGCTCAACGATTGGCCGACAATGTTGTTTTTATGCACTACGGAAGAATCATTGAACAAGGAACCCCGGAACAACTATTCAAAAATCCGAAAAGCCCGCAATTGAGAGAATATTTGGTGGAGGGGAACTAAAAAGAATAATATTGGCGTTTTTAATTTTTTTCGTAATTTTCAGCGTTCTTAACCCGGATAATTCATGGATATGCAATCACAAGGGCAGCAGGCTAAGCCAGAAATAAAATTCAAAGTCCAGAAGGTAATTGCGTTATCCTCTTTCATCATCTTTGCAGGTAAATTAGTAGCTTACTTTTTAACCAATTCAGTGGGTATTCTTACAGATGCACTGGAAAGCACTGTAAATGTAGCTACCGGCATTATCACACTCTACAGCGTTTACATCGCCACCAAACCACAGGATGATAACCACCCCTACGGCCATGGAAAAGCAGAATTCTTATCCGCCTCTGTTGAAGGCTTTTTAATTATTGTGGCCGGCATTGTTATTATTTATGAAGCCATAAAAAGACTGTTTCTTCCGGCCGAAATCTTACAATTAGACGTAGGTATTGTAATTGTTGCAATAGCAGGGCTTTTAAACTATTTATTGGGCTGGTATAGTATTCGCACAGGTAAAAAACACAAATCTATTGCACTCATTTCAGGAGGTAAGCATTTGCAATCCGATACTTATTCCTCTATTGGACTGGTTGCCGGATTGCTGATTCTATATTTTACGGGCGAAGTCTGGTTAGACAGCCTCATAGCCCTTATTTTTGGTGCCATCATTATAGTGACGGGCATAAGAATACTTAAAGAAACCACTTCACACCTAATGGATGAAGCAGACTTTAAGCTTATTGAACAATTCAGGAACCTGATAAAAGAAAATAAAAGCAACAAATGGATTGACATACATAACTTTAAGCTTGTAAAATACGGGAATGCCTATCACATTAATTGCGATTTGGTTTTACCCTATTTTTTAAATCTTGATGAAGCCCATGACGAAGGAGAAAAACTTAAAGCGTTAGTTGTTGAGAATTTTCCAGAAGAAATAATTTTCCATCTACACATAGATGAATGCTTCAAAATTTATTGCAAAAACTGCAGACAAAAAGATTGTCCGGGCCGCCAAAGTGAGTTTGTAACTGAATCTGATTTTGACCTAAAAAAATTCATAAGCGAAAAACCTGAGGATAAATCCTGATTTTTAGAAAATATAATCATACCTTTTGTTTGAAGTTTTAAATGACTAATTTTATACACGCCAGACACTATAAATAACTGAAGATAATATCGCACTTACGGTGCTTACCGTTCCGTTGTAATATTAATCTACTACCATAATACCGCGCCAAATGGCACTTTTAAGAAGATAATAAGGCCGTAGGCCTGATATTATGGTAGATAAAATCTTTGAAAATGGAATATCGCCGCAATGTACCGTAAAATAATAGTATTAAAGGAATTATCGGCGAAAATGTAAGGGAGTAAACAGTATCTATTTGCATAACTCGTTATTATGCAGCTCATTAAGGAGTGTGAAACTTTAGTAAATAATTGCATAAAAAAACACCACCAAATCAACTAAATAATTTTCTGTAAATCACTGCGTTATGGAAAAACTTATTGATAAAATATTTTCATTTGCCGAACCCGGAATTATTCTGGCACTGCTCATCACGGCCATGCTTTTAAACAGCTGGTTTTTTAAACGGCTCAAGAGTCCAACAAAATCTTATCATGTTACAAGAAACTCAATCACTGCTTTTCTTTTTCTAACAGGTGCCCTGGCTATCATATTAACACTACCAATTAGACAGGAATCTAAAGGGCAAATACTGAGCTTCCTGGGCATCATTGTCAGTGCCGGCATTGCACTGAGTTCCACGACTGTATTGGGCAACCTGATTGCAGGCATTATGAACAACTCCATGAAGCGTTTTGGCAATGGAGATTTGATAAAGGTTGGAGATTTGCAGGGTCGTGTGGTTAAACGCAGCGTTTTTCATACTGAACTGCAATTGGAGGACAGTAACTTTGTGACCATACCCAATTTGCACATTGCTTCTAATCCTGTTAAGCTTACCCGTAAAGCTAATACTGTTATTTCCACTACCGTTTCACTTGGATATGATGTTCCTCGCACAAAAATTGAAGAAGCGCTCAAAGAGGCTGCGCTGGAAACCGGCCTTAAAGATCCGTATGTATACATAATGGAACTTGGAGATTTTTCGGTTGTGTATAAAATTCACGGTTTTCTGAAAGATAGCAACCTGTTTTTCAGTACTTCGTCTTTACTCAATGGAAAAGTAATGGATGTGTTACACAAGAAAAAAATTGAAATTGTCTCGCCTACTTTCATGAATCAAAGGCGCGCTGACGAGGTTAACTTTATTCCGGAAGAAACAACTAATGCAAAACCTGAGAAAGAAGAAAAAACACCTGAAGAGCTTATCTTTAATGAGGCGTTGGAGGCGGCTGAAATAGAGAAAAAGAAAAATAACCTGAAAAAACTGGATGAGCGCAAACAAGATTTACAAAAGAAGTTAAAAGAAGAAAAAGAGGACAAGCAAAAAGAGGTAATAAAAGCAGCTATTACCCGTATTGAAAAATTAAAGGAGCAAATAGAAACGCATATAGAAGAACAGAACGAGAAACAAAAGGAATAAAGCTACCTTTAACCCAAATTGAGCGATTATTCCCTTCGGTCATGAGCTAAAGGTTCTCGCTCATTGCTATAACGATAAAAATTTTCGTATGCTGCTTTCCAGGTCGCTCTTATCGACTGGTTTGTTAAGAAAATCGCTGCAGCCCGCTTTTTGAGCTTCTTCCTTATTAAATTCGTCTGTATAAGCAGTTTGAGCAATGATGGGTACCTGTTTATTTAATCTCCTGATTAGTTTTGTGGTAGTGAGTCCATCCTGCCCCGGTAAATTAATATCCATCACAATTAAATCTATATCCGAATTTTGCTCATAAACCCTTATGGCATCAAAACCATCTTTTGCCTGCAATGTGTTAAATCCAAGTTCGAGCAATAGTATTTCGAGGTACTTAAAACTTATTTTATCGTCTTCTACAACCAAAGCAACCTTGTCGTTTGCCGCTTGATGCGTACTTTCATCTGCCGGTTTTTTCGTTTCTGATTCAACAATAATTTCATCAGGTAACACTAATGTAAATTCGCTTCCTTTTTGCTCTTCCGACCACACCTCAATCTGCCCGCCAAGTAATTCAATGTAGCCTTTGCTAATTGTAAGCCCGATACCGGGTCCTTCGTGGATACGTTTTGTACTCATATCGGCCTGCACAAAGCTGGCAAATATTTTATCTTTCGACGATTCAGGTATGCCCACTCCTGTATCTTTCACTTTTAGCTCCAGCCCTTTTTCAGACCGGTCTGCTATAAGTTGTACACTTCCACTTTGTGTATATTTTGCAGCATTTTTTATAATGTGGCCGAGGGTGGTCAACAGTAAACTTTGGTCTGTGTCGATGTAAATATTTTGGTCGTTAATTTTATTGTTCAACTCCCATGTGATATCAGTCTTATTAAAAATATTGTTATGCTTTTCCAGGGCATGACCAAGCATTTCATTTAATGAGAAAACAGCAGGTTTTACCGTTATCTGATTCGAATGGAGCTGCGAAAGCTCCAAAATATTATGGATTGTATTGAGTAAAGCATCACCACTTTGCTCAATGATATTCACATATTTATCGGTTTCTTTAGTAGTTAAATTCGGCTTGCGCAACAGGGCCGTAAAACCTAATATCCCATTAAGAGGTGTGCGTACTTCGTGACTCAGGTTGGTTAGAAATGAAGATTTCAAACTGTCGCTTTCTTCTGCTCTTTCTTTGGCGGCTATCAAATCCGCTATCATTTTCTTTTTCTCGGTAATATCTTCTTTAACCGCTACAAAATGTGTGATATCCCCTTTATCATTAACAATTGGCGAAATGGATGCATTTTCCCAATATAGCTCACCTGTTTTTTTCTTATTTCTAAGTTCACCTACCCAGTCTTTACCGGAAAGAATTGTTTTCCAGAGCTTTTCATAAAATTCCTTTTGATGATAACCGGATTTAAGCAATCTGGAGCTTTTTCCCAAAATCTCATCAGGAGCATAGCCGGTAATTTGCTCAAATGCGGGATTTATATATTCAATTATACCTTTATTATCTGTAATTTCTATGGCCACAGGATTTTGTTCAATTGCCCTGCTTAAAAGTTTAAGTCTTTTTTCTGTTGCTTTTCTTTCTGTAATATCCCTGATGATTCCCTGAACGGCTTTACCGCCCTGGTAGTCGATGTAGGCAACTGAAGCTTCTACATCTTTTTTGTCGCCAGATTTTGTAACAGCAGTAAACTCATAATGCAAATCCATTGGAATGCCCGCCCTGATTTTCTTCAGCCTTGCCTCAATATAATTTTTACTTTCCGGAGCTACGAGATTGATGAAATCGAAATCCGGTTGATTCACTTCTTCTAATGCATAACCGAACATTGCTTCGAATGCTGGATTAATTATTTCAAACTTGCGATTGTACAATAAGTATACAGCATCTACCGATTTTTCTATCAACGACCTGTATTTTTGTTCGCTTAGACTGAGTTGACCTTCTATTTGTGTTTTTTCGTTTCGTATTTTACTTTGCGCCAAAGCTTCCAGAATTGCAAAAGGCAATCGCTTTATTTTTTCCTTTAATACATAATCGTTGGCACCGGCTTTCATGCACGTCACTGCAGTTTCTTCGTTCATGGAGCCTGTGAGTATAATAAACGGAATAAATTCATTCAAAGTGCGTGTAATTTGTAAGGCTTTCATCCCATCAAAAGTGGGCATTATATAATCTGACACCACTATGTCGGGTTCAAATTCGGTGAGCGCTTCTCTAAACTCTTTTTCTTCATCTACCAATCTGTATGCGAAGTCGATGTTTTCTTTTTTAATAACACGAACAGCCAATTCAAAATCTGTTAACAGATCTTCGACAAACAGAATCTTTATTTGATTATTTTCTATCATCTGAAAAGTATAATTTTAGTTGGTTACACTCCTGCTCCTTTTGCTTGCAAATCTCCTGTTCTACCCTTCTATATTTTTTGGTAATGATAAATATTCATGGTTAATTGTTTAAAAAATGCTCAAAACTAATCGATTAAAGGCGGTTGGTTTAATAAAAGCCAGTAAAAGCCAAGACCTCTAACTGCATCTACAAATTTATCAAACTCAACAGGTTTTACAATATAGCTATTTACGCCTAATTTATAACTTTCGGTAATATCTTTTTCTTCTTTTGATGATGTCAAAACAATTACCGGGATGACCTGCTTTTCAGGATCTGATTTGATTTTTTCTAGTACCTGGAGACCATTGATTTTGGGTAATTGTAAATCGAGTAAAATAATTTTGGGGTTCTGCGAGTTTTTCCTGTCTGCAAAAATTCCCTCAGCATATAAAAAATTCAGCGCTTGCTCACCATCTTCAACAACATAAATTTTGTTGGTGAGGTTGTTTTTCTTAAAGGCTCTCATGGCCATCTCTGCATCATTCTTATTATCTTCGACAAGGAGAATTTCAGTCTCTAAAAACTTTTCCATATTGATTGGCTTTTAATCCATTACGAAGTTAAAAAAATATTCATGCCTGTTGATTATTTTCTTTCGTGGGCAATGAGAAGTAAAATGTTGCGCCATGGTTTACTTTGCCTTCTGCCCAAACGCGACCGCCTAACCTATGGATAATTCGCTGCACTATGGCAAGCCCTACGCCTGTTCCTTTAAACTCATCTTCAGTGTGCAACCGCTGAAAAACTCTAAATAATTTTTCTTCGTAAGCGGCATTAAACCCGGCACCATGATCTTTTACATAATACACAACTTCGTCTTTGTTTTTGTATCCGCCGATTTCTATTTTTTTATTTTTCGATTTTGCACTGTATTTCAATGCATTGCTCAATAAATTTTGCCAAACTTGTTTTATCAGACCTGAGTCGGAAATAATTTTCGGGGTTTCATTGACATGAAGCTCAAAAGATTTTTTTTCTTCGTGGGTTGCTACTTCATTGTACATAGATAGTGCTGTTGCTTCCATATCAACTTCAGTTGCCTGCAACCTGGTTCTTGTAACCCGCGAAAGGTTTAACAAATCACTTATTAATTTATCCATTCGGGTAGCGCTATCCATAATGGTTTGAATATAGCGTTTTGCATCATCATCTAATTTGGCCTCGTAATCTTCCATTAGAAATCTGGCAAACCCGTTGATGGCCCGCAAAGGCGCCCTTAGGTCGTGAGATACGGAATAAGTGAAAGCCTCCAGTTCACTGTTTGAAAGTTCCAGCTTACGGCTTTGCTCTTTCAATTCGCTGGTCATTTTATTCAAATCTTCTACCATGTAGAGCATGGCCTTTTGACTTCTGTCGAGTTTGTAAACTTTATCATTCAGTTCTTTTGTTCTTTCTTCAACAGCTACCTCCAACCTGTTTTTTAATGCCCTCAGTTCCTCTTCTGTCTGTTTATGCTGGTCTATTTCTTGCTGCAGGTTTCTTAAAAGTTTGGTGTTTTCAATGGCTATAGCGATAGAGGCTGAAATGGTTTCGAGCATTTTCTGATCAGACTCATTATAGGCTCCCGGTTTGGTGGTTTCAACATTAATTACTCCAATGGTTCTCCCGCCCAATTTCAATGGTACACACAACTCTGATTTTATATCTTCCCTAAGTCCAAAATATCTTTCATCTTTAGTTACATCATCTATTCGGAGACTTTCACCAGTTTTCGCCACCCAGCCTGTAATACCTTTGCCTACAGTTGGTGCTTTCGATTCAATATATGCTTTATCTATTGGAATAAAGTTTCTCCCTTTGCCCAGGTCAGAAATGGCAAAGGGATGCAGCTTTTCTGTTTCCTCATCAATTAATAATATTGCACTATTGTCGTAATTTAATATGCTCTCCAGCACTTTAATCAGTTGATAGGCCAGCTCATCGAGTGTTTTTATCTTTTGTAACAAATGGCTGGCATTATGAATAGCGGTTAACTCACTAACCCGTTGTTTTAACTCATCAGCTGATCTTTTTTGTGCCGTAATATCCATTATATGGCCGTATACCCTTACAACTTTCTTGTTTTCGACAACAGGATGGCCAGATGTACTGACCCACTTTTCTTTTCCATCGGCGCTAATTAAGCGTAAATTGAGGCTGTAGGGTATACCATGATTCACAGCTTTATTAAATTCCTTCTCCAATAGTTTTTGATCTTCTGTATGATAGTAGCTTATAGCCTTTTTTATGTCTGAAATATCAAATTCATCCGGAGAAACTCCATAAATATCGTACACGCCTTTTGTCCAGGTTATTTGTTCCGTAAATGAATCGTATTCCCAGCCACCAACCTTGGTTACACGTTCCATCTCTGTTAACACCTCCTGCTGTTTATGCAGCGTTTGCATGGTTTTTTTATGGTCGGTAATTTCATCGGTTAGGTTTTTTGTTTTTTCTTTTACTATTCGCCTGAGATAATAAATAAAAAAAACAGCGGTAGCAATGGCCAGAGGCACGATAATATAAAGCAATATGAGCAACACTCGCCACAGGTTTATATCTTTGGGTCTGTCGGGCCCAAACCATTGCAATTTAATTTTATCGTAAGTATCGTTTGCTATAATTATTGACAGCCCCTCGTTGAGTTTGTTCAGTAATTGTTCATTACCCTCTTGCACCGCAAAACAAAAATCCTGACGAAATTCAGATAATGTAAAGTCAAGTGGATGTATGGTTTCTATTCCAAGCTCCTGGAGCAAATGTAAACCTGTAATACGTTGTGTAATAACTGCATCATATTTTCCTTGAGATAATGCAACAAAAGCTTCTTCGAAGGTATTGGTTGTATAGATTTTATCAGAAATTTTTTCTCGTCGAACAAATTCTTCGGCATTATCGCCTTGCATAACAACAATTTTTTTTCCGTACAGGTCATCCAGCGAATTGATACCTTTGGTTTTGTCCCTTACAAAAACAGCCCCATGGAGTGAAAGATAGGGCATAGTGAAATCGAAAAACTCTTCGCGCTCCGGGGTTCTGCCAACTAAAGGTAATGCATCTAATCTGCCCCGCGCCAAATCGTTTTTAATCTGATTCCAGATACCTATTTTAATTTTAACATTTAATCCAACTGCATCTACTGCTGCCCGGAAAAGGTCTACTGAAAACCCATCTGCCTGTCCGCTTTCATCAACAATGCAATATGGGGGATAATCGGGTTCAGAGGCAATGACGATGGTGTCATTTGCCTGAGAGTTTTGCGTAATATGGCCAAATAAACCAGTGTGGGTAAGGGTTAACCAAAATAATATGATGTATTTAGCATTTATAAATTGCATTGCCTTATTTATTTGCTTTTTAGCTGTTCCAACTCGTTGCGCAATTCTTTAATCCGGAATTCTCTTTCAATAGTAGCCTCCTGGAAGCGTTCCAGTTGCTTGACGCGCTCCTTCATCTCTTTTGTTTTTTCCTGCACCTCATTTTCAAGGTTTTCTTTTAATGATCTTAGTTCTTCCTCAGCTTTTTTTCGCTCAGTAATATTTAATATTGTACCTGTAATTTTAATAATATTTCCATTCTCATCTTCAACTGCGTTGGTTGTAACAGCAAAAATTCTTATGGGTCCGTAATGTGGATTGCTCCGGAACTCAACAGCAGATGGCATTTCACCCTTTAAGATTTGTTCCAGGGCTTTCTTAATAGACGGCTGCTCATCTGGATGAATATGTTTTAAAATATCTTCATAAGATGGTACGTTATCTGTTTGGTCGAATCCGAGCATCCGATACATTTGTTTCGACCACCAGTTCTCTTTATTTTCTATATTGTATTCCCAACTCCCCAGTTCAGCACTGTTTTCTGCCCTTTCCAGACGTTCTGAGTTTTGTTGAAGGTCGATTTCTTTTTTAACTAAATCTGTAATATTTTCGGTATACACAATAATACCACCAACAGCCCCAGCTTTGTTATACCAGGGCCGGCACTCCCATCGTGTATACGCTGTTTCATCATCCGGCTTAATAAAAACATCACGGTTGGCACTTAATACCTCTCCGGCAAGGGCCCTTTGATGAACTTCTTTCCATTTTTGCGGTATATAGGGTATCACATCGTAAAATTGGCGGCCAATAACTGGTTTTCCCTGCAGGTTATATTCTTCAATATAGCGTTGACTCACATAAATGTAGTTAAGATTTTTGTCGTGCACGGCTACACTGTTGTTGGAATGTTCAATAATATACCGCATTAAGTTATGAGAATGCTCCAGGTCTTGCTGGGCTATTTTCCGTTCGGTAACATCCATTACAATTCCCTCTATAAAGCCTACTGCTTCTGAATCATAATGAATTTCTCTGCCTTGTTCCCACACCCATTTTTCCCGGCCGTTTTTATCTTTTATTCGGTATTCTATCACAAAAGGCTGTGCAAGGTTTACAGCTTCCTGAGTTTTTTCATAAACCATTTCTTTGTCATTGGGGTGAATGAGATCTGCATAGGCAACTTTTGCATTGTGGAGCATCTCATCAGTATCATAACCCGTTAAATCTTTACAACCGGAGCTTAAAAACTCCATGGTCCAATACTTATCGTTTTTACACCGATAGGCCATACCAGGCAAATTGTCCAGCAAAGTATTTAATCTGCGACGATTTTCATGAATAGCCACTTCTGCTTTTTTTTGCTCTGTGATGTCTCTGCCTATGCCTATAACTTCTGTTATGTTGTCACTTTTATTTTTTATGGCAGAATAGTTCCAGGCTATCCACACTTCTCCACCCGGCGTCAATGCTTTTTCTTCGAAGTATACTTTATTTGGTGGTGTATAAATCTTTTCCATTGCCTGAATTACCGAATCACGGTCTTCCTCATGACCAGGCGACATAAAATACTTGCCCAACAGCTCATCCCTATCTTTCCCAAACAATTTACAATACGATGGACTAACGAATGAAAAACGCCACTCAGAATCAATTTTAATAACCAAATCTGTCTGGTTTTCTACTATTAACCTGTATTGCTCCCTGCTTTTTTCTAGCTTGGCCTCTGCCTCCTTTTGCTCCGTGTTGTCCAATAAAGAAGCCACACTCTTATCAGTGCCGGGAATCATTTCTACGGTTAAAAAAAGATTTCTTCTGCGATTTTTTTTATCTATAAATTGAAATTCATATTCCGTAAGGGCTTCTTGTTGGTTTTTCCGCCTCAACTCATGCTGCTCGCGCATTCTTGCTAAATCTTCGGGCACAACGAAATCCATCCATGTTTTTTTGTGCTCTATTTCCTTCAAAGAATATCCGGCCAATTTTGCGAACATTCTATTAGCCAATGATATGGTGCCATCTTTTTCGATAATAGAAGTAGCTGTTCCGGTATTCTCGAAAATGGTACGGTATTTCTGCTCGCTTTCCTTCAACTTTTCAATCATTGAGTATTCCTCAGTAACATCTCTAAAAACAAGCACTACACCAACAATTTCACCGTCGCTATTTTTTATGGGTGAACCGGAATCAGCTATTTGATAGACCTCGCCCTGGCTGGAAATCAATTTTGTGTGATTGGCCAATCCGACCATCTCACCGATCTCTAAGACTTTTTTTACTGGATTTTCTACTTTTTCTCCAGTTTGAGTGTTATATATATTAAAAATACGATCGATGTGTTCTCCTTTAGCGGCTTCACAGCTATAGCCTGTAAGTTTTTGGGCAACTGGATTTAATTGCTTCACATGCCCATCTACATCAGTAGATATCACCGCGTCTCCTATAGAATTAAGTGTTATTTGCAAATGCTCTTCGCTTTCATCCTTTTCTATTTCGGCCTTTTTACGGGTAACGTAAAGACTTATATTTCTGGCAAGTGTATCTATCAGTGTGCGTTCCTGCTGTAAAAAAGGGCCTTCAGCTTCGGCGGGTTTTTGCTCACTGTAAAAAACTTCCAGGCTTCCATGTTTGTTGTCGTTTATGTTAATATCTGCTTCCTGCTTCCATTTACTTTCACGAAAATTTGCAGACACATACACCTTTTTTCCCAATTTTATTCTGGCATGGCTAACCTCAGGATATTGCCAGGCATTAGGAATAAACGCCACTGATTTTTGTAAAAACGCATCAATAGATATCCCAGAAGTTTCGGATATATTTGCAATTGTATAAAGGCATTTTAATTCTTTAATGCGCTCTTTCAGTTGTTCGTTAATTTGATTTATTTCAATTACATAGGCAATCTTTGCTGCTGATTCTTTGGCACGCTCTTTAGCCAATTCTATTATGAAAGAGGGCCTGCGTTGATATGCAGTTGCCTGTTTATTGAGCTTTTTGAGCGGTATATGAAATTCTTCCGATAGTTTTTTTAGTTCTGCATCATTGTTCGGAGGGTTACCATATGCGAAACTAATGGCTCCGGGGACTTCATCATTAACAATTACCGGAACCGCATATAAACCCATACCTCCAGGGCATTTTAAATCTACAGGTTCCCGCTTTTTAATACATTGAAGGGCTACATCTTTCCAATATGATTCATGACATAACCATGCTGCATTTTCATTGGGTTCCTGTTTATTGTCGTCATTATGTAGTTTCCTGGAAGCCTCATTCATCAATCCATACCATCCTGAAGAAATCAGGCGTAAGGCATAATCTCCGTTTAGTTCAAAAACTGCAGCAGAAGTTTCAAGTAGATCAATAAAATCAGCACAAATATCTTTTAACTGATCCGGGCCAACTGTTTTTATAATCAAGCCCTCTTTATTTAAACCGGTGAAGACATCATAGGTTGGGGTATTTTGTTTTGTAGTTCTTTTAAAGGGCAAAGAGTTTTTTATAGCTTCAAGTTCTTCCTTTTCATTTGGACCATCTTGTGCTTTGTATTGCGCTAAACTGCGCTCTAATTCATAAATTCTGATTTTTAAATCCTTGTTCTCGCTTTTCAATTTATTAAAGAACGGTAAACCCATATAACCTCCAATGTATAAAGCCTGTATATCTATACCATATTAACGAAAACGACTCATAAAAGTTCTGAGTTCGGGGTCTCATATAACACAAGATTTTATCTATTATTAAACAATTAAGTAACTAATTTAACAAGAATATTTTAGTTTGTGCAGCTACTTTGATGTTATTCGAGAAAGGCTATAACTAAAAATAAATTCTCCTGACTTTTTCTGAAACATTAAGAGCGTTACATCAAAAAAAATAATGTTCACATATAATAATACAAAAAGGCTGTTAAGCCTGGCATTCTGGCAAATAAAATTTCAGAAATGAAATTTTCGCCGCGAGTGGAGGGTTAAAAGAGGATTAGTGAAGTATTCATTGGCGATGGTGTAAGGAAAAACATAGATTCGCTGATTATACAGCTTAAAATCAACGATTTGTTAGGCACGAAACTTAAATGAAGAAAACTTTAACGATTGTTAGTTAATGTAATGCAGCCCCACACTATTTTTACGCGAATAAGCATGTTTAATAACGAGATAGGCCACATTAATTATATTACGTAATTCGCACAAGGGTTTCGTAATTGTGGTTTCTTTATAAAGCGACTCGGTTTCATTGTAAATAGTCCATAATCGATCATAAGCGCGCTGAAGTCTAACTTCGCTACGTACAATGCCCACATACACACTCATAATTTGCTGTACTTCTTTAAGGCTTTGCGTAATAAGCACCATTTCTTCGGGATGAGAGGTCCCTTCATCGTTCCAGTCCGGAATGGCATCATTAATTTCAATATTACTGATATTTTTGGCCGCATCGTCAACAGCCCAGTTGGCATAGACCAGGCCCTCCAGCAAACTATTAGATGCCAGTCGATTGGCTCCATGAAGCCCGGTATTGGAAGTTTCACCTGCGGCATACAAATTATTGATGGAAGTTCTTCCATTCAGGTCAACTTTTACACCCCCACAAATATAATGAGCAGCCGGTGTCACGGGTATTGGGTCTTTGGTTATATCGATATTCAGGCTTAAACATTTTTGGTGAATATTTGGGAAGTGCTCCATTAGGCTTTCTGAATCTAAATGTGAGCAATCGAGCCACACATGGTCGTCCCCACTGGCTTTTATTTCATTGTCGATGGCTCTTGCGACAATATCTCGCGGAGCAAGGCATCCCCGTTCATCGTATTTGTGCATAAACTCTTTGCCATCGAGCGTGCGTAAAATACCTCCAAAACCTCGCACAGCCTCAGATATCAGGAAGGCAGGTCTTTCTCCCGGATTGTATAATGATGTGGGATGAAACTGCACAAACTCCATATTGTCTACAATGCCTTTCGCTCGATAAGTCATGGCAACACCATCTCCCGTAGCCGACAGCGGATTGGTTGTATTCATGTACAAGTTACCGGCACCGCCACTGGCCAGCATGGTAGTTTTGGCCAGCATGGTTTTTACTACACCACTTTCAATATCTAACACATAGGCTCCATAACATTTAGTGTCGGCGTGATGGCGTTTTACCAATTGCCCCAGATGGTGCTGTGTGATTAAGTCAATGGCAAAATGTTTTTCATATATGGTTATGGAAGGATTATTTTTAACCTGGTCCAACAGGGCCCGATGGATTTCATACCCGGTGTTGTCTTTATGATGAAGAATTCGATTTTCTGAATGGCCGCCTTCCTTCGCCAAATCATAATCTCCGGTATTTTTTTTATCAAAGCTGGTCCCCCACTCTACCAATTCTTTAATGTAAGGCGGAGCAGCAGCTACAACTTTTCTCACAACGTGTTCATCGCACATGCCAGCTCCGGCAATCATGGTATCTTTAACATGTTTTTCAAAGTTATCTTCGGGCGCAACAACGGCTGCTATTCCACCCTGAGCATATACTGTATTGTTTTCATCAATCGCACCCTTGGACAAAAGTATTACTTTCCCAAATTTTGCAGCTTTGAGTGCCATCGTTAAACCGGCCAGCCCGCTACCAATAATTAAAAAATCAGTTTTAACCCTCATTCTTTTCTTTTTTGTTTTTATGAGTATATGCTCCCAAAATCCATTTTCGCCCAAACCCGGACACACAACTTCTACTTCTCATAAATAGTGCATCTTATGGTTTATTCACTTAGCCTCTATGACTTTAAAAAGCAAAAATAGGTATTTAGACAAGATTCCCGAAAAAAAAACAGATTACTTACACAATCTCTACACTTTTCATAAAGAGCCGCTCAGAGAACTACCGGGATATCAGAATATTAGAATGTATGTCGGGTTCTGCACGTCCGAAGACCATTGAGTGGCTTGTGCGTTTGGTTGTGGGAATCCTTTAGATTTACATTGTATTTAAAGATGGTTAGTTCCCATTTTCCCAATATTGGGACAGAAAGTTTTGATTTTGCGGCGGGATTAGCGCTGCCGCTCGTGATCCCGTCTCCATAAAATAAAAAAGTGAGTGCCGATTTTACTCAATACTTACACTCAAATGCCGAAAAATAAAAAATCTCTTGTTTTGCAATTTTTCGAGCATCCACGAAAAACGATTCAAATTAAAAATTTGAGTTTTTCGGGACTCTAAACTGCTTTGTCGCTCCGGCGGAACATCGAAATAAAACACATAAAAAACTTTAAAACAAGCAAATACAATATTGATGCATGCCAATTTGTAAACAAATGGCAAAAAAAATTAAACATTGTTTATCCACAAGGTAGTATTATATTTGATGAGAATTGTAAAAGCTTATAATTTTAGCCACCGCACTGAAAAAAACAGGAAATGATCAAGAGAAAGGAAAAACCTGACAGTAAACCAAAAGTTGAAAATCAACATACCGAATTCAAGCAAATATGGAAAGATACCTTTCTGAAATCAATTTGTGCTTTTGCTAATGCTCAGGGAGGCACGCTGTATGTTGGAGTAAATGACAACGGAGAGGTTACGGGTATTCATAATTATGCCAAACTTCTGGAAGACCTGCCCAACAAAATACGCGATATTCTGGGATTAATTCCACAAATCAATCATAAACAGGAAAGCAATAAAGGTTATTTGGAAATCATTGTGTCAGCTTCTAAAACACCGGTATCTTTTCACGGTCATTTTTATTACCGTTCGGGTAGTACCATACAAGACCTTAGCGGTGGTGCTCTTGAGCATTTCCTATTGGCAAAACGCGGTAAAAAATGGGACGGTGTAAATGCTGAGAACTTTTCGATGGACGATTTATCCGAAAATGCCTTTACCATTTTTCGCAAAAAAGCACAGAAGAGCAAACGCATTCCCGATGAAGATATAAATGGCAGCAATGAAGAGCTTCTTGAAGTACTCAAACTTACCGAAAAAAAACAACTGCTGAGAGCGGCTGTTTTATGTTTTGGCAAAGATGCCGAAAAATTGATAACCGGTGCATTTGTAAAAATTGGCTTCTTTCGCACCCATGCCGATTTGATGTATCAGGATGTGATTGAGGGAAGCCTGATTGAGCAGGTTGAAAAAACCATAGATTTGCTCACCACCAAATACATGAAAGCCAATATCGGCTACGAAGGCATTACCCGCACAGAAACTTACGATTATCCGGAAAAAGCCCTGCGCGAAGCCGTGCTGAATGCCATTATTCACAAAGACTACAGCAGCAACGTGCCCGTGCAAATAAGCGTGTACGACCGCTGGCTAATGATATACAACAGTGGCCGTCTGCCCGAAGGCTGGACGCTGGAAACACTCAAGAAAAAACACAGCTCTGTGCCGGCAAATCCCGACATTGCACGGGTGTTTTTTCGTGCCGGATACATCGAAAACTGGGGGCGTGGCATCAGAGACATGATGAGCTACTGCACCCGAGCCGGACTTCCCGAACCATTTTATAAAAAAATAGGCGCCGGTTTTGCTTTGGTGTTTGAGCAAGAAAAGAGAGCTGCTGATTTTTCGTATAAACAAGATGAAAAAGAAGAGGTAGGTGAAAATGAAAAAGCGTCGGGGAAAAGTTCACAGAAAAGTTCACAGATAATTATTCAGTTGATGAAAAAAAATCCAGAAATAACCATAGAACAGATTATTGAAGAAACAGGCTTGTCAAGACGTGGTGTTGAGTGGAACATTGATAACTTAAAAAAGAAAGGGAAAATTGCCCGCATTGGCTCGAAAAAAACAGGTAGCTGGAAAGTAAAAACTGTGGAATAAACTGTGGAATAAACTGTGGAATAAACTGTGGAATAATGCAATTAAATACAACATTCATAATGCAACAACCCTACAGCAGCGAAAAATCAGGTGAAAAGGTAGGTGAAAGTTTAGAGGAAGAAACGAGGCAAGTATTTGAAAAATTTCGGAATGATTTCGGAATTAAAACTAATTTTCGCTGTATATTGAAACCCGCTCGTGATCCCGTCTCCATAAAATAAAAAAGTGAGTGCCGATTTTACTCAATACTCACACTCAAATGCCGAAAAATAAAAAATCTCTTGTTTTGCATTTTTTCGAGCATCCACGAAAAACGATTCAAATTAAAAATTTGAGTTTTTCGGGACTCTTAACTAATTTTGTGACTCCGGCGGGATTAAGCTCGTCTCCCGCAATCCATCCCACATGCCGCTCGTGATCACGCCTAACAGGCTAACTTTAATGAAAATTCATATAAAAATTAAAAGCCTCTACCAGTTAGTAAAAGCCTTTACGGTCAATCCGGCGGGATTAGCTCGACACCCTCAAGCAAAACCCACTACCTGCTCGTGATCCCGCCTCATTAAAATAAAAAAGGTGAGTACCGATTTTACTCAATACTCACACTCAACCTCTTAACTAATTTTGTGACTCCGGCGGGATTAGCTCGTCTCCCTCTAGCAAAACCCACTACCCGCTCGTGATCCCGCCTATCGTGCTGACAGGCAAAAAAATTTCCGTAAAAAATTAAAGGCTTCTACCACTTGGTAAAAGCCTTTTCGGTGACTCCGGCGGGATTCAAACCCACGACCTTCAGAACCGGAATCTGACGTTCTATTCAGCTGAACTACGGAGCCATTCAGGGCTGCAAAGTTAATAAATTTCGTTGAAAAACATCATTTTTCATTGGAGTTTAAACAAAAGTCGTTTTTAAGTCTATTCAAGCCAAAAGCCATCAGTCTTCATCCAAAAAGCCAATCGCCACCAACCAACCACCTCTTTAAAATTTGTTATTTAATTTCTGAAATTTCTTTCGTTACCCTTCTCACCGGATACACGTTCTTCTTTTCATCCCACCATTTAGTGCGCTTATAGAACCAATTAAGTTGGGCCCAGGAGCTTTTACGTACATCAGGATTCTGCTCCAGAAAGTTTTCAAATTTTGCCTGTAAGTCTGGGTTATCTTCCAGCATTCTTCTGGCTCTTACTTCCATCACATAGGTTTCGGCATATTCTTTCTGCTCAAAAATGGCATTGAAAAAGCCCCATTGCAGGAAAGAATCAGGGCTTTCGGGCTCCAACATCCAGGCAATAAGGCGTGCAGCAGGCTGATCCATAGGAACAATAACCGTCCCGGCCGGAAATGTAGTACTATCTTTTCTTTTATGTACAGAAAAATCACTGAGGCGCATACGCCCTTCATAGGGTTGATTGCGAAAATCCACATTCGTAAAGTAATAGGTTTCCGTGGTCAGTGTTTTTTCACTTTCAATTTGTTTCATCTCTATTCCGTGTAGGCGCAAACGCTCAATAATGGTGTGCCATTGGACCGGTATTGCATAAGCCCCGGGCAACATAACCTCCCTGGCGGCTTCGGGGTACCGGTACCAGGGCAAATGAAATGTTTTATTCTCACCCTTGTGATATTGAAACCAATCTCCACCAGTCAGGTCACTTTTTACCACATCGTACTCCACACCCAGAAAATCAACAGTATCGTGTTTTTGTGTATTGCGATAGGCTACAGCAAAGGTTTTTTCCCTAAAAGCAGGCTTCTGAACAGCCTCATCTGCTGATGCTATGAGTTTACGAAGCTCAGCGCCACGTGCATTCAGCCTTTCCAATGTCAATGTTATCATTTTTTTTGTAGCCAGCACACGCTCTTTGTATGGCTTCAACATGTGCGTTTCAATCAACAGACCGGGACGATTCCTAAGTGCTGTGTATCCTTGGGAAAGCATGGGTCTGCCAGGCCTTGTGACCAACCCACTTCTCGGATCGTGCCAACTGCGAAAAGACACATAAGGGAAAATAGGATACCCGGACTTAAACATACCTTCCTCCACAAATGGCAGATACACCTCTTTTTGCCATTGGGTGAGCCCCTGGTCCATATTTCCGAACACTTCGAGCATATAGGTTATTACGTATTGATAATCGGCTCCATCAGTGGTATGGCAATCGATAAAAAAGTCGGGCTGCCAATGATCGAACATGTTAAGCCAGGCTTGCATGGCCGGTGCATCGGCTTTTACAAAATCGCGGTTGAGGTTCAAATTTTGTGCATTGGTGCGCCAGCCCATTTTTTCGGGGCCATTCTGATTGATGCGGTTATAGGCACCAAAACGCTTTAATCCATCGGGGTTGACCACCGGAGCAAACATGATGGAAACACTATCGAGTAATGCCTGTTTTTCTCCGAAAACAATATCGCGAAGTAACACCATCATAGCATCATTTCCATCTGGTTCACCGGGGTGAATATTCGACTCTACAAATAGAATTGTACGGCCGGCCTCCCGGATAGATTCCGCCTCATTTAGCCCGTCTTTATCTACAATAAGTAATGGCAGCTCGTACCCTTGAGCACTCTCTCCATAAGAGGTGTAAAATACCTGTGGAGATGCTTTTGCTATAGATTCGCAAAACTCAAGGGTTTGTTCGTAAGTAGCCGTCTTACTGCCCTCTGAAATCTCAAAGGGCAGCTGAAAATTAAAATCATTTTCATTTTGAGGGCTACAGGCGCCCAATAGAGTAACGGATAGTAAAAAAAGGGCTGCGCGTATCATTTTTTTGATAAATTTAAACAGTTAAAATTGTGTTCAAAAAAACACACAAAAATCGTACGAAACCGGACAAACAGCAATAAAATGGACACTCCAAAGTTGGTAGATCAAATACTTTATGAGCTAAAATCTTTGCAGGATAATGCAAGAAAAGCATCGGCAATGGGTAATTTCCCGCGCAAACTTGAAATAATTGGAGTAAGCTCTCCGAATATTAAAAAAGTAGTTAATAAGGTTCGAAAATTAACAAATAGTTGGACTTTGCAGCAAAAAACAGCACTTGCCATCACGCTCACACAAACCCATTACCATGAATGCCATCATCTGGCCTACTATTTTTTGGAGAAAGAACCAAAAGTAATTAACATTTTAACCATAAAGGAAGCCGAACAGCTTGCAGCTTGCCTTGACAACTGGGTACTAACAGACACCTACAGTACATTTATTCTTGGTGTGCTATGGAGAATTGGGACTATTGATGATCAATATATCCAAAACCTACTTCAAAGTGACGATGTATGGCTAAAAAGATGCGCTGTTGTAAGCACAGTCCCCCTGAATCAGGCCTCAAGAGGTGGAAAAGGCGATTCGAAACGCACAATTGAGGTGTACCGGAAAGTTGTAAATGATCATCGTCCAATGATTATAAAAGCCTTATCGTGGGCATTGCGCGTATTGATTCGCAGAGATAAAAAAGCTGTAGAGGATTTCATGATAACTCATGACAAAAAATTACACAACCAGGTAAAAAGAGAAGTATGGAATAAATTAAATACGGGTCTGAAAAACCCTGGTTAGCAACAAGTCTGTTTTTTTGAAGACATCCCAATCTACAGTTAAACCCAAAGAAAAAGCCATACATCCTCATTGTCAAACAAAATAGGGTTTAAACACCCTTTTTTGTTTGTATTATATTTCATAATTATGTAATTTCAAGTCAACGACGCATCCATAATAAGGAATCAACCAAGCGAGACATAAACCAAGTAAAAACAGATCGATATGTTAAAAATCAACAACTTAAAAATTGGTACCCGGCTTAATATTATTTTAAGCACAACCATTATTGTAATTATGGTCATTCTTGGAATATATATGACCCAAACCATGCGGGAAAAAATTATTCATGATACCGACATACGAATGACCGAGCAGGTTCAAGATTTATCAAAATTCATTACTGTACAGATTGAACTTAACCAGAAACAGGTCAATTCAGACCTCAAGGTAGCTCACCAGTATTTTTATAGCCTGGGGGAACTTGATGTTAAGGAAGAGACTACCACTTACAATGCCATCAATCAAAACACAAAAAGCTCAAAAAAAGTTACTGTACCCCTGTGGGAAATCAATGGTCAAAAGATGCAGGGCAATACGCAAATAGTTGACAAAATTCAGGAGCTAACAGATCATACAGCCACTTTGTTTCAAAAGATTGATGGCGGGTATTTACGCATAGCTACAAACGTTAGAAAAGAAAACGGCAAAAGAGCAACCGGAACTTTTATACCCAATGGTTCCCCTGTAATCGAAACCATTGAGCGGGGACAAACCTTCAGGGGAAGAGCTTTTGTGGTGAACGATTGGTACCTCACCGCCTACGAACCCATCCGCGTTGACGGCAACATTCAAGGCATACTCTACGTGGGGGTAAAAGAGAAAGACCTGGAGCAAATTAAACAAATATTTAGCAACAAAACCTATTTTGAATCAGGATACCCTTTCATGGTAGACGATGAAGGTACATTTATCATTCACCCCACCAGCGAAGGGGAAAACCATTCCAATGCGGTATTTTTCAAACAACTGAAAAACAGCAATTCAGATCAAGGTAAGACTAAATATATGTGGGAAGGTCGTCAAAAATTTCAGTATTTCAAATACCTGGATAAAATTAACGCCTACGTTTCGGTGAGTATATACGAAGAAGAGTTGATGGATATAATCACAAAAACGCGTAATGCCCTGATTGTGGCAATTATTTTTGGCGTACTCATATTTGTACTAATCAATTATATGCTTAGTCGGTCCATATCAGGCGCAATGAGTCAAGGTGTAAAGTTTGCCAATAAGATAGCCGATGGAGATTTGAACGTGAAACTGGACATCCATCAAAAAGACGAAGTGGGCCAGCTTTCAGATGCATTAAATAAAATGGTTACAAAACTCAGGGAAATAACCCAAACCATCATTCATGAAGCCGACAATATAGCAAGTGCGAGCAATGAAGTAAGCAACAACTCCCAGCAAATAGCCCAGGGCGCCTCAGAGCAAGCCAGCTCTGTAGAGGAGGTAAGCTCATCTATGGAGGAAATGTCTGCCAATATTCAGCAAAATAACGACAATGCAAAACAAACTGAGCAAATCTCAAACGAAGCTTCATCTGGCATTGAGGAAGTGAGTAAAAAGTCTCAAGAGGCTGCAAACGCTTCAAAAGAGATATCGGAGAAAATAGACATTATCAATGAAATTGCACGACAGACCAACATCCTGGCGCTTAACGCAGCCGTGGAGGCAGCGCGTGCAGGAGAGCACGGTAAAGGTTTTGCCGTGGTAGCAGCAGAAGTACGTAAACTTGCAGAACGCAGTCAAATAGCAGCCGATGAAATTGTAGGTCTGACCCAAAACTCAAGAGAGCTGGCGGTAACTACCGGCGAACGAATGAAAAAAATGCTTCCCAATCTTGAGCGGACAACAAATCTGGTAACTGAAATAAATGCGGCAAGCACCGAACAGAGCGGTGGAGCAGAACAAATCAACAAGGCAGTACAACAACTCAACGATGTAACCCAGCAGAACGCCAGCTCATCTGAGGAACTCGCAACAAGTGCAGAGGAATTGAGCAGCCAGGCCCAGGTGATGAAAGAAGCCATTTCATTCTTTAAAGTCGATGAATATGAAGAGGATGATAAAACAGAATAGCATTTGATGAAAGTGTATAATGAGGGCTTCGCTTTGAGCGAAACCCTCATTTCTCATTTCCAGCCATTTACTGGAATTCTTTCAATGGTAAAGTTGTGAAGCAACCCCAGCACAAAGTGTACATTTGATTAAAATGAAAAGTCCGGATAGGATTCACTCCTACCCGGACTTTTTATTTAAAACTTATTCAAATTATGTGTTCGACTAATTACCCCGTAAACTTGATGCTGTTCCGACATTTTTCTTAATAATTGTAGCACCTCCATCGAAATTTACAGACGAAGCTCCACTGGCCGAAACACTAATTTCGCGAGTGACATTTATTCGTACATCTGCCGCACCACTGGCTGTAATATTTGCAAAAGATACTGTAAAACCCCTGGCGTTAAAATCGCTTCCGCCCGAAGCGCTCAGCGTTAAATTATCTGATTCACCTATAACGCTCACATCAGCACCTCCTGATGAATTAACCACGCTGTTAATTACTTTTCTAAGCGTCAATTCAGCATCGCTTCCCCCGGAAGAGTTAAGGTTGAAATTCTGTCCCACGTATTCAAGTTCAAGGTCAGAGCCGCCGCTCAGGTCTGCGTTAAAACGTTCGCTTTCAATATCGATTTCAGCATCGCTTCCTCCGGACAAGTTCAATTCGAAGGATTTCGATTTTACTTTATTTTTACTGTACACATCTGATCCACCCGATGCCTCAATAGCCTGAAGGGCTGTATAAGTAACGTAAGCTTTAAGTGCTCTCGACCTCCAAATATTTTTCCGGCTTGTAATAATCAGTGTTTCACCTTCAACCTTTACCTGGATATGGGGCATAATGTTTTCATCAGCCTCGATTTTAACCCCGGTAGTCGCTCCTTTTGTAAGGTAAAGATCAAATCCTTTGCGCACATCTATGCGGTTAAAATCACCTGTTTTTATTTCTTTGCTGGTTACTTTCCCATTGCCTTTAATACCATTGGGCATGAATTCACAACCTTGCGTAAGCAGGGCCACTGTCATAAGAAGTACGAATAAGTTTCTCATAATCTCTGTTTTTTAGTACAATCAAATTTAAGAAAATTTTAAGCGCAAGGGAAAATATTTATTTTTATAAAGAGCAAGGCCGAAGCCTTGCTTCACACATATCTCTTTTAATACGCCTTTACGGTTGCCAGGCTGGAAGCATTAACGCGGCTGTTTTTTACTTTGCCTTTGTATCTTACGCTACTTGCGCTCGAAGCATTAACGGTAAGATCACCTCCGGCCATCGTAATATTCGCATTGCAGGCACTACTGGTATTAATCAAGGCATTTACAGCAACAAAGTCGAATGCATCAAGATCGCTACCGCTCGAAGCATTCACCTTAAGCGATGCTGCTGAGCCGTGTAATTTAACATCTGAACCACTTGACATATCAACTACCAACTCATCGAGTTCGTCGGCTTCAATTTCAAAATCGCTGCCACTTGAGGCATTGATGGTCAATTCTTTACCGGCAAATTTTACGATTGCATCAGACCCTGAACTCATATCGAAGTTTGCCGCGGGTGATTCCAATGTCATTTTTAAATCACTACCCGACGACATGTTTACATGCATCTCATCAGTTTTTAATGTGTTTTCTGTGTAAATATCAGCTCCGGCAGATCCGCGTATTTTTTTCAGTGCCTTAAAAGTAAGATGCGCCTTGAGCGATTTGGCATCACGAATGGTTTCTTCTGAATAAATTTTCAAAGTACCATTTTCCACTTCCGTTTTGATATGTTTCATCAGGTTCTCATCGGCCTCGAGTTTCAGGCTATTGGAATTACCCTGTGTAAGATAAAGATCGATACCATCCGATACGTAGACAGCATCAAAATTATCTACCGTACGTTCTTCTGTGGTGACCTTCTGGTTTCCTTTAATGGTTGATTTGATACCTGCCACTGCTGTTATGGCTATGGCGGCAAATGCAAGAATAAAAGCAATACGTTTCATTTTTATTGGTTTTAAAGATTAATATTCAACCCTATGACGAAGAATTAAATAAAACGTTGCAGCTGCAGGTTATTTTTATAAAAACTGTATTTACGCTCCAGGCATTTAATAAATCTATCTATTTCGATAAACAGTAGCCCCTGATTTAGAAACACCTACTGTAACAAAAACTTCGTGATTGTTATGGTTAACCAAATATTTCGTAATATTGCAGGGTATTAATAAACTAAAATTTCAAACTATGAAAAAAAGTATCTTATTAATTTTCGCAATTGTATTCTATTTCGGTGCCAACGCCCAAATCCATGTAGGTGGGTCAGTTGGGTTTTCATCTAGCAACTCAAAATCCACTACAGATGGGACAACCGTCGAGGGCCCTTCGAATACCAATATCAGTTTGATGCCAGATGTTGAATACATGCTGGCAGAAAATTTTTCAATTGGAGGCCAAATAGGCTTCAGTTTCAACAAAACAAAAGATGACGCCAATGATACTGAAACATCACTATTTATGTTTCGCATAGCACCATATGCACGTATGTATTTCCCATTGAGCGAAAACATTGAGTTTTTTGGAGAAGGCGGAGTTGGATTTGCCAGGGGAACCGACAAGGTAACTGTGGGGAACACTACAAATGATGGCAACACTTATACTGATTTTAGCTTAGGAGTAACTCCCGGGTTGCGTTATGCAATTTCTGAAAAATTAAAACTCGAACTGCGGGCCGGTTACCTGGGCTATATGTTCTCGAGTGTTAATAACAACGGAGACCCCGAAACCGTAGAAAAATACAATGAATTTGGGCTCAACATCAACCTCTCAACAGTAGCATTGGGTATTAAATATACCCTGTAAATAAAAAATGAGGCTGTCCGTTAAGTATGGACAGCCTCAATATTTATCTCAAATTACGCTTACTGCATAAAGTAATAGCTCGCTGATAATGATAACACCCTATTTGACCATTTATAATCGCTCGCATCAACTGCAGAACCCTCAAAATCAGGATTAAGGTTGCCTAAACCAAGAGAATAACCAGCATTAATTAAAATCGGACCCACCTCATAACCAACTCCAAAATTCAAACCATAGTCCAAACCTCTGAATGCATCTTCATCTTCGCCTAAATCACCTTCTCCAACTTCGCCGTAGAAAGGCTTATAGCTAGTTTCATCACTATATGTTTCCTCAACACCCGCTGCTGATACTGTCACATCCCATTTGTTTTTACCTGCAATACCAAAAGCAACATAAGGTCCGGCATAAACCTGGAATCCACCAAACTTATAAGCTGCATGGATAGGTATTTCAAGATAATTAAATGAATAACGGTCATACCCTTCTGCATCTACACCATCTCCACCATATTCTTCCTCAATATCAATGCTAAATCCCTTACTGGTGTACATCAGGCCAGTTTGAATACTGAATGTTTCCATTAAACTATAATCTATTGTTGCACCAACATGGAAACCTGCTCTAAATTTTGTTTCAGTTTCTTCCATGTCTCCGGAATAATTCTGTCCTATATTATTCCCGTTTAAACCTGCTTTAAGGCCAAGTTTGATTTGTGCTTGTGAAGCCATTGTAAAGGCCAACACGATTGCAAAAAGTAATGATAATTTTTTCATAATGAATTAGTTTGTTTTTCTGCCTACTCTTAGGTTTTTCGGCTTTCACCTCATACTCTGTTTCCGGATTTTCTGATGCCTCCCATAAAAAATAAATGGCTGCTAACTCCAGTATTCCTAAAATTGATTACTCAATAATATTTTACTATAAAGTTTTCAGCCACCTAAAATAAATTTTTGAACTAGTACTTTTATTTTTCAGGGGTCAAGTTAATAATTACTTTTTTACAAAAAACAAGATTTAAGGGTAATCCCCGTTTTTTAACTTTTAAATAACATTGTGCTTAAAAGCTCATTCTGGCTTGTGGCGTAATATCATGTGCTGCAAACAGCTTTTTATGGTATTTGTAATAGCCTGTTATTGCGATCATGGCAGCGTTATCGGTAGTATAACTGAATTTTGGGACAAACAAACCAAGTTGCTCTTTTTGCGCATAATCTTCAAGTGCGCTACGCAAACCACTATTGGCGCTCACCCCCCCGGCAACGGCAATCTCTTTTACTCCGGTTTGCTTTACAGCTTTATGGAACTTTTCCATTAATATTTCAATTATAGTGCACTGTATAGAAGCAGCAAGGTCTGCCTTGTTTTGATTAATAAATTCAGGGTTCTCTTTCATACGGTCTCGCAGAAAATAAAGAAAGGAAGTTTTGAGCCCACTGAAACTGTAATCCAGATTATCGATTTTAGGTTTATTAAATTTGAAAGCATTGGCATTTCCCTGCTTTGCCAACTTGTCGATAACAGGTCCGCCGGGATAGCCCAAATCCATAATCTTGGCACATTTATCAAAAGCTTCTCCGGCAGCATCGTCTATGGTTGTACCGATAATTTCCATGTTCAGGTAATCATGCACAAGTACGAGCTGACTGTGGCCGCCCGATACCAGCAAACAAAGAAAGGGAAACTGCGGTTGATTGTTATCATCCGCACCATCTTTAATAAAATGAGCCAGCACATGTGCCTGCAGGTGATTGACCTCAATCATTGGTATATTCAGTGATAAGGCAAAGCCTTTGGCAAAGGAGGTTCCTACCAGCAAAGAACCTAAAAGTCCGGGGCCACGGGTAAATGCAATGGCCGAGATATCTTCCGGTTGCATCCCTGCATCTTTTATGGCAGCATCAACCACCGGAACAATATGCTGCTGGTGAGCCCGGCTGGCCAACTCCGGCACTACTCCACCGTATTTCTCATGTACAGCCTGGGAGGATACAATATTAGATTTTATTACCCCATCTTCTATAACTGCGGCACTCGTATCGTCACATGACGATTCTATACCCAAAATTCTGATTTTGCTCATATAATGCGTTACGTTTCCAAAATTTTCCATCAAAAAATCACCTTTTCACACCTCTTTTTATTTATATTGACAACGAATAGCTCAAATTGCTGTTTCATTTATAAATTTGCCAATTAAATCGACAAAATTATTAAAAAAAGAAGATACATAGGTCTTTGGGTTTTATTAATCGTACTCACGCTCCCTTTTTGGCTTTATATGGCCCTTTTGAGCAGCGACCTGCAAACCTATGTCTCAAAACTGGCTGCCAACCAGTTGTCTGAAATGACCAACTCAAAGGTTGAAGTCGCAAAAGTATATTACAAACCTTTTACCAATCTGGAACTCCACCAGGTTTTTGTTGGTGACCAGAATGAAGATACCCTGTTTTATGTGCATCGCCTAAAAACAAATATTAGCTGGATAAATATAAAAAACCTTAATATATGGCTGGATGAAGTCACCATTGACTCCGCCAAAATATATTTTAAACAGGACAGCACAGGCGAGCTAAATCTCAATTATTTCCTGGCCGGTCTTATAGCAGATACCACAGAAAAAGACACCTCATCGAGCTCATTTCAGCTAAACATTGCTCATTTAAACCTGAACAAAACACGATTCCGTTTTAAAACTTATCAACCCACAGAGCAACCCTATGGCGTAAATTACGAGGATATGCTTTTTCAGGATATACGGCTCAATGCAGAAAACTTCAAGCTGGTAAATGCCGATATTTCAATGGACATTAATTACTTGTCGTTCAGGGAGCAAAGCGGACTGGAGATTGATACACTCTCGGGTCGTTACGAGATGGATACTTTGGGCATCAGATTTAAAAACTATTTACTCAGAATCGACAGTACCTTTATTAAAGCAAAATATCAAAAGCTTGCCTTTAAGGAATTTGAACAAATGAGTGATTTCCTTAACGAGGTAAGTATAGAGAGTAATATCACCGAATCGTACATCAGAAGTCGCGATATTGGTTGGTTTGTGCCCGAATTCAGGGATATGGGCATTCAGCTGAAACTCAAAGGTAAATTATCAGGTCCGGTAAGTCGCCTCAAGGGTAAAAATTTACAGATTGCACTAACAGATTCCACATTTTTACGCACAAGCTTTTCCATAAACGGGCTGCCAGATATTGAAAACACATTTTTATATGTCAACATACATGAACTCAAAGGATATCGAAACGACCTGAGTTTACTACCCATGCTGGTGGACGATAAAGGAGAAGTACCTGTACCGGAACAAATATCAAAATTCGGATTCAAGGGCAATATCAGTGGTTTTGCAACAGACCTGATTACAGACGGCACCATATCGACCAGCGTAGGAAACATATATGCCAACCTGGCCTACAAACAGCTGGAAGATAAAACCACCAAAATCAAAGGAACCTTTTCGGCCAAACAAGTTGCCATAGACCAACTCACCGGAGATTACAGTACCCTGGGAAAAACTTCTCTTACTTCCCGCATAAACGGAACCTTTTATGCCGGGGGTGGCTTCGATGCTGAAGTTAATGGCAATATAGAATACTTTGATTTTAACCAATATCGAATAAATAATATAAACATAAACGGGCAGCTCACCGAAAAGGCTTTTGATGGCGACATAACTGTAGACGACAAAGCGCTGGATGTGAATTTTACAGGCCATTTTGAATACAGCACACAAATGCCCAATCACCGTTTTCTGCTCAATATTCATAATATCGATTTCATAGCTCTGAACCTCGATCAGGACAGCGTTTCAAGGTTGAGCTGTGACGTTATGGCCAATATTACAGGCAACGACCCCAATAACATATCCGGAAGTGTGAATATATTAGGGTTAAATTTTGAAAGAAATCGCAACAGCATAGATTTTAACGAGTTAGCTATTAAAGCCGACCAACAATCTTATGAGAAAAACATTGAAATCAAGTCCGATTTCTTAAATATTGGATTAGACGGCCACTATAACTTAACCGAACTTTCTCCTGCAATCAGTCAGTTGGTTAGTGAATATGCACCACGTTTTGCCTGGGATACCACAGAAGTAATAAGCACAAACACTAACTTTAATTTACAGGTCGATATGATCAACATACAACCGTTGATACAATTATTCGTGCCTAATATATCCATCAGCAATAATACCCGGTTTACAGGGAAGTTTAATCAAAATGAAAATCTTTTACTTGTTGAGGGCGCAAGCGAACGTGTGGAAGTTGCAGGCATGAAACTTAATAAATTTAAAGTAAGATCATTCAATGCCCCGAACAGAATTCATGCAACCATTGCAACTGAAGCGTTTAATTATGCCGGCAATTATGCATTGAGCAATCTCAAACTCAATACGATTCTAAAACCGGATTCTATTGATTTGAATGTAAACTGGGATAACAATGCTCAAGTAGACTCGGCCATATACAGTGGCAATATCAACACAGGTATTTACTATGAGTCCAGTGACAGTATTGCATTTGAAGATTTCACAATAAACCTGGATCCCTCATACATTATTATTGCCGATACACTTTGGAGCATCAGTAAAAGTCAGATTGACGTAGACTCAACATCGTACAGCTTTGAAAACTTTACCATTGAAAATGGTTTCCAATACCTGAAGTTACAGGGCACCATATCTGAAAAAAATGCAGACACACTGCAGGTAAATGCCAACAACATTAATATATCACCATTAAATATGTTTACCAAAAGCATGAACCTGAAACTCGAAGGTGTGCTCAATGCAGATTTAAAAGTCTCGCAAATATATTCTAATCCATTTATCGGATCCAAAATCGACTTAAAAAAACTAACCATAAATGAACAGCTGATAGGAGACACGAAAATATCAACAGAATGGGATCCATTCCTGGAAATGATTCACCTTGAATGGCTATCTACAATTATGCAAACTGAGGTGCTAAATGTTATCGGTGATTTTGACCCGGCCACTTCCAAAATGAACTTCAGGCTGTTTGTAGACCGCTTTAACCTGAATATTCTGGAACCTTATCTGGAGGGTCTACTGCATGACCTGGAGGGACTAACAACGGCTGAAATAATATTGAAAGGAACAATAGACAAACCTGATATTCAAGGTGTGGTGATTTTTGATCGCACTGCCTTTACGCTCGACTATACGCAAACACGGTACGAAATTACAGACTGGTTCGATATAGCGCCTGATGCAATATATTTCAACGAACTCCGCATTACAGATCAATATGATAATTACGGCCACCTGGATGGAAAAATCACCCACAATAATTTCAAAGATATAGCTGTCGATCTCAGTTTTAATTCACGCAACCTGATGTTTTTAAATACCCGGCGTGAAGATAACGAAACGTTTTTTGGAACTGTTTTCGCTTCAGGCGAGTCAAATCTGGACGGTTCACTGGAAGATCTCGAAATAGATATTTCAATGAAAACAGAAGAAAACACCAAATTTTTCATCCCGCTTGAAAGCAGTGAAGAAGTTTCGGAGTACGATTTTATAAAATTCGCCTACAAAGATACCACATTGGGGCAAGCAAGCTCCATAGAACCAAAAGAAGAAACTACAAATGATGCCATAAGCATCAACATGAATCTCAGCATCACTCCTGCAGCAGAGGTGCAAATAATTTTCGACAGTAAAATAGGCGACATCATTAAAAGCCGTGGTTCTGCTGACATGAATGTTACAATGAATAAATCAGGCGACTTAAGCATTTATGGTGAATACAGCATCGAAAAAGGGGACTATTTGTTTACGCTGCAGGATGTATTCCAAAAACACCTGACCATAGCCAAAGGCAGTAGTCTCACATGGGCAGGCGATCCGGAAGATGCTATAGTCGACATTGATGCCATTTACAGAGTTCGCCGTGCTTCGGTATACGACCTTACATTTAACCCCGACCATCAGGATCTGGTAGTGCCGGTAGAAACACATCTTTTAATGACCGGAGGCCTGGAATCTCCACAGATAGGTTTTAGCCTGGACCTCCCGCCTTCAGCAAAAGAAACACAGGAACAGCTCAACAACCTACCACAAGAAGACCTCAACAAACAAGTGCTTTCACTGCTGGTAATGAACCGTTTCTTGCCACTACCCGGAGCCCAAACCGCTGCCAAAACCGACGACTTCGGTATGGAAAGCAATGCAAGCGAATTACTCTCCAACCAGGTAAGCAACTGGCTATCGCAAATATCAAGTTCTGTTGATATAGGATTCAACTATACACCAGGCGATGAAGTAGAGTCACAGGAATATGAGGTGGCTGTATCTACCCAATTGCTCAATAACCGGGTAACAGTCCAATCAAATGTAGGTTTGGGTGGGCAGCAAGTCAATGCCACAGATGAAACCCAAAATACATCTAATATAGCAGGCGACTTCCAGGTAGATGTAAAACTTAACCGCACCGGAAAACTCCGCGTAAAAGCCTATGCCAAATCCAATGAAGACATATACGTCGAGGCTGAGTCTACCCAGGGAGTAGGTATTTTTTACAAAGAAGAGTTCAATACTTTTGGTGAGCTATGGCGTAGGCTGTTTGGCGAAAAGCTAAAAGAAAAAGCAGATTCAACTAAAACGAATTAAGCTCTGCTGAAAAAATGCGTGCAATTTCGCTGAAATCGATTCCGTTTACATTGCGATTCTATAAACATTTGATGGCCCGGGCATCATTTCGGAAAAACTCCATAGGGCTGACATACCAGTAGCAATGGTTGGCATCAGTAATTTTCTGCTGCCACGGAAAATCAATCATCGAAATACATTTTTCATTGGCGAAATGTAAACTGTGGCTAAAACCGTTTCTGTACAAAATTCCAAAATCCCGGCATGAATGCCGGGGCTATTGATTCCATTGATCAATGTGGTCTTTGGACGTTCGCCGGGCTTTAGCCCGTTTTACGAAACCTCTACATAATAAAAAAGGGCTCCGCACAATGCGAAACCCTTTTATATTGTTGTCGGTATTTTTACAATGTACCACTAATGATAAATGTAGCAGCAAAAGCCAAAATCGCATAAAGCTCGGGGAACACCGCCAAAATAAGGGTGCTACCAAATACTTCGTGACCTGATCCAATACCTTCAATACCGTTGGCACAAACCTGGCCCTGACGAATTCCGGACAGCAAGCCAACAAATCCCAATGCCATACCTGCTCCAAAAATAGCAGAGGCCTGTACCCATGTAATGGATTCGGTAAGCACGCCGGTCCCTGAAATAATGAAATATCCCATAAATCCGTAAAGACCCTGCGTTCCGGGAAGAGCACTCAAAACTACATAGTTACCGAATGCTTCACTGTTTTTTTTCATTGCCCCTATCGAAGCGTTTCCACCAAAAGATACTCCGTAAGCACTTCCGATTCCGGCGAGTGCAATCATAAGGCCAATGCCGATATAAGCTAAAATAATTGGTGTCATTTGTTAAAATTTTTAAGGTTATAAATTAATATTGTACTTTCTTAAATGGTTTATATTCTTTTCCGCCACCGGCAAAACCGGCATTTTTGTAAAATTCCACAAAAGTTAATCGCAATGGGTGCACAAAAGCGCCCAGTCCTGACATAAATATGTTAATGGAGTGGCCAATCACCAATATGATTAATATAACCAGTTGTTTGACAATAATGAGATCGGGACTCAGGTCAAAAGCTAACTGATTAAAAACAAGTCCGAGTATTGCACTTGAAAGTCCCAGGGCAAACAATCTGATGTAAGAAAGCAAATCGCCAATTACACCGGTAACCATATTGTATGTATCCCACAATCCTACACCAACATTCATAAAAATATTGCGTTTCGGATCGTTGAAAACAAAAATCCCCAAACCGGCAATACCCAAAATAATCAGGTGAGGTATGCTCCACATAAGTTCCTGGTCAGGTGATTTTTCATCGAGCAGGTAAAAGATACCTGAAGATACAATCAATATGAACCAGCCCCATGTAGATACAGAATATAGAAATCCTTTTTGCCTGATTTGGTTGATGGCTTTTAAAATCATTCCAAACAAAATTTGGATAAGGCCAAAAATCAATGCCAGGTTGAACATTTGCTGCTCATCCAAAAACATTTCCCGCACATCCGATAGAAAAGGAATATGGGCACTATTCAGGTTTACACCGAATACGGTTCCGGTTAGTATGCCAAACAAAACTGTTGCAAAACCTAACCATTGCACAAGTGATAGCAATGGTTTCATATCTGGCTTAACTTTTCTTTTATAAATGGCGGTTGCAATTAACATGATGATTCCGTAACCGGCATCGCCAAGGCAAAAACCGAAAAACATCATGAAAAACGGGGCAAAAAACGGCGTTAAATCCAATTCTCCGTACTTAGGCAGTGAAAACAGTTTAGCCACCGGTTCGAATAATCGGCTGTAACGGTTATTTTTAAGCAAGATGGGCGGTTTGTCCTCCTCTTTTGCCTCTTTTTTCAAAAAATAAGCATCTTGTCCCTCAAGCCATTTATCAGCTTCATCTGTGTTTGTTTTTGGAATCCACGCTTCCAGGTATTTTACTTTACCTTCGGCCTCATCACTTGTCTGAAATCTTACTTTTACTTCTGAAAGTTTATCTTCCAGCTCTGCTTTGTATTTTTTCAGCGCATCAATTCCGTTTACGGCAATAAGATTAAGCTTTTTCTTTATCTCCTCCTGCTTTGCCCTGTTCTCCTCTAATTTTCTTTCAATTTCTTCCAACTCTCCACCTGGCTTGCCAACTTCATCGGTTTTAGGCAACAATGAGGGATAATCTTTATCGGTTGTTTCGTCGATAGCCACAAAATGTTGAAAACCTTTATAATCTGAAATAACGCTCAGAGGGTGCTCTTCTTCCCATTCGGGTTTATATTTTTTTATGGGGCAAATTAGAAAGCGTACATGCAAACCAGCCTGTTCGAGTTTTTCAATATTTTCAATTTTAAAATAACCCCACGGCTCAATTTGTTTGTATTGTTTTTCGAGTGCTGTCTTTTCCTGGTTTAGCTGTTCAATCTCCTGATCAAGAGTAATGATTTGCTTGTAAAGGGCTTTGCCATCTTCATCTTTATAATCATTACCAGAAATTTTCAGGTCTGAGGCTCTGCGCTCAAGCTGCTTTATTCTTTGCCCAAGCTCGGTGATTAAGCGATACTGTGCTTCAATTTCGGGCGTAGGTTCCTTTTTATGCTCTGCCATGTGGGCAACCCCAATCTCCTTGAGGCTTTTCACAAAATCGTCATAATCGGCATGAAAAACCAGGAATGAATAATGATACATTGGAACGATCATGATTGCACCTCCATTTTCTGTTGTCTGTTTTTAACAATTTTTTGAGCAGCTTTAGACAGATTCTCTTCGTCCTCGAGGAAACGTTTAATTTTTCTTATGGCATCCTGATAACCCGGTATTTGCACTTTTTCGTAAAGGTTTACCTTTTGTGTTGTTTTTTTCCGGGCATAATCAAGCAATTCCATTTTTCGCACAAATACCTCTTGCTCAGTGGCTATTTTGGTAATTTGTTTCAAAATATCTATACCATCGGGAAACCATCCCGGTGCTTTGAACATATTGTAGTCATGCACTTCAAATTCTATGTTTTCCAAAATCGGTGTCAACACACCTGCAATCTTTTTTGAAGATAGCTTCACGTCTTTTATACGCACAAGTGAAGGGTCAAACTCACTCCACAAACGCATCATATCCTCGAGTTCGCGGCGCTTTTCAGTTACTTGTTCATCAAGCTCTTCTGCCTTTTTCTTGGCCTTTTTAACTTCTACACGTAAGGCCGATTCTTTGTTTTTCAGCGTAGGCAGCGCCCGCTCGCGAATGGAAAGTTGCTTTTTGAGCTTCTGCTGTGATGTTTTATTATATTGAAATTTTATAGCCACGTGTTCTTTTCTTTTTTATTAATTAAATGTAAAAAAACAGCAATACTAACGGCTTGCTTATTCGCCTTTCCAATATTTATCTGCCATTTCTTTCTTGATACCAACTTCGGTACGTTTGAAATATTTGGCCAATAGTTCCCAGGCAATGTCGAGCATTTTGTCTATATCAACATTTACATCAATTGCCAACAGTTGATCTGAATATTCTTTGGCAAATTCGAGTGTACGCTCATCGTAATCAGTAAGATCAAATCCATTTTCGAGCTTGGTGCGAGCGCTGGCTGCATCGGCATAAAGCCTGATGGCCGCGTTCATCACTTGCGGGTGGTCTTCGCGGGTTTGCTTACCAATTACAAGCTGCTTAAGCCTTGATAGTGAGCGGAACGGATCTACAATTACTTTACCGATATCGGTATCGCGGCGCAAGAACAACTGTCCTTCCGTAATGTAACCGGTATTATCGGGAATAGCGTGTGTAATATCGCCACCGGAGAGGGTTGTAACAGCTACAATGGTTATGGAGCCGCCCGTTGGAAACTGTACTGCTTTTTCATATATCCTTGCCAAATCGGAATACAATGATCCGGGCATACTATCTTTAGAAGGAATCTGGTCCATACGGTTCGATACAATGCTCAGTGCATCGGCAAAAAGTGTCATATCGGTAAGGAGTACGAGTACACTTTCATTTTTATCTACGGCAAAATATTCTGCAGTAGTAAGCGCCATATCAGGAACGAGCAGCCTTTCTACCGGTGGATTATCGGTGGTATTTACAAAGCTCACGATACGGTCGAGCGCACCGGCATTGTCGAATACATTTTTAAAGTACAGGTAATCATCGTTGGTGAGTCCCATTCCGCCAAGGATAATTTTATCAGCTTTAGCACGGAGTGCCACACTGGCCATAACCTGGTTGTAGGGTTGGTCAGGGTCGGCAAAGAACGGAATTTTCTGACCTGACACAAGACTGTTATTCAGGTCGATTCCTGCTATACCGGTTGCAATAAGGTCTGATGGCTGTTCTCTTCGAACGGGGTTTACTGAAGGGCCGCCAATTTCACGGGTTTCACCTTCAACCTTTGGGCCACCGTCGATTGGGTCACCATAGGCGTTGAAAAAACGGCCGGCAAGCTGCTCACTAACCATAATCTCGGGTGATTTTCCGAGAAAAGTAACTTCTGCATTGGTTGGAATACCTTCGGTACCCGAAAAAATCTGCAGCACAACCTCATCACCAATAATTTTCACAACCTGAGCCATTCGTCCATCAACAATGGCCATTTCGTCGTACCCAACGTCCTGGGCATTTAGCGATACCGTGGCCTTGGTGATATTGGTGAGTTTGGTGTATATTTTTTGAAATGCTTGGCTTTCCATGGTCAATTATCTTTAATTCTGATGTTTTTTTAATTTTCTACAGCCTCTTTTTTACGTTCGTTGATGATGTCAGCCAGTTCTTTTTCGTGCGTTTTAAACTTGTCTGACTTAAAATCAGAATAGTTCATCTGTTTGAACTGGTTTATCATACGTTTGAAAAAGTCGGATACCTCTTCGAAGTTTGAAAAAGCAAATTCAGTATCTACCACATTAAGCACTTTTTCAAGCATGTATTTTTGGCGTTCCAATGGAGTGGAACAATCAATATCATCAAATGCATCTTGCTGAAGAATAACAAAATCGATAAGTTCTGATCGCCAAAAACGCATATGAAACTCGATTGGCACACCATCATCACCCAGGATGTTGATTTGTTCCATAGCTTCTTTTCCGCCCAGCAATATATCTTTGGTTCTTATAACTTCGCTGTACCAATCATCTCCCATTGTTTCCTCCAGTGTTTTTTTCACTTCGTCGTATTCCAGGTATTTGGAATAGCTATCGATTGGGTCAATGGCGGGGTAACGCTTACTGTCGGCTCGTGCTTGTTCAAGTCCGTAAAAGCAGCGTGCTGCTTTACGTGTACTTTCTGTAACAGGCTCTTTCAGGTTACCACCAGCGGGGGAAACAGTACCTATAAAAGTAATAGACCCGTGTTCTTTATTGTTAAGGTACACGTAACCTGCTCTTGCATAAAAGTTGGAAATAACGGCCGAAAGGTCCATTGGGAATGCATCGGGTCCGGGAAGTTCTTCGAGTCGGTTGGACATTTCCCTGAGTGCCTGTGCCCAGCGTGATGTGGAGTCGGCCATCATTAACACTCCGAGTCCCATTGAGCGATAATATTCGCTGAGGGTCATGGCGGTATAAACGGAAGCTTCGCGTGCTGCAACCGGCATGTTAGAGGTATTGGCAATAATTGTTGTACGTTCAATTAGTTTTCGTCCGGTACGCGGGTCGTCGAGTTCGGGAAACTCTTTAAAAATTTCCACGACCTCATTGGCGCGCTCTCCGCAAGCTGCAATAACTACAATATCAGCTTTGGCTTGTTTGGAAATAGCGTGCTGCAGTACGGTTTTTCCTGTTCCAAAAGGCCCGGGAATAAATCCTGTACCACCTTCTGTAATCGGGTTTAATGTATCTATACAGCGTACCCCGGTTTCCAATAGTTTGAAAGGTCTTGGTTTTTCGGAAAATGCTTTGATGGGCATTTTTACGGGCCACTTTTGAACCATATTGACAGAAATTTCTTCTCCATCTTTGGTTTCTATGGTGGCAATTTGGTCATCGACCTTGTAGTTGCCTTTATCTACCACCGATTTCACAGTGTAGGTTCCATTCAGTTTAAATGGCACCATGATCTTGTGTGGCATTCCGTTCTCGGTAACTTCGCCGAGCCAGTCGCCGGCTTTGACCTCATCGCCTTTTTTTGCCAGCGGCTTAAAGTCCCACTCTTTTTCGCGGTTCAACGGGTCCGTATAGTCTCCCCTTTTTAGGAATACGCCGTCCATTTTATCGAGGTCGTTCTGCAACCCATCGTAGTTGCGGGAAAGTATTCCGGGGCCCAGTGTTACTTCGAGCATGTGTCCTTCAAATTCTACTTTACTCCCGGGCCTTATGCCCCTTGTGCTCTCAAAAACCTGGACAAATGCCTTTATACCATTTACTTTGATTACCTCCGCCATAAGGGTTTCTTCGCGGTGTTTGATAAAGCAAATTTCATTTTGGCCCACCGGCCCATTGACCTCTACAATAACCAGGTTGGCTATTATGCCAGCTACAGTTCCGGTTGTTTTATCTTTTCTTTCCATAGGTTAATGTATATTCTTCGGGAAATTTAAATTCTGATTTTATTTCGTCAAATATTTTTTCGAACATTTCTTTACCTTTTTCTTCATCGAGTTCGTACCAGCGTTCTACGATGAATAACTTCTGCAAAAAGGCAATTACTTTTTCCACGGTAAAATAATTGAAAAAGGTAAGATCTTCGAGATATTTCCATTTATGCATATCAAGCCGGCGCTCGCGCTCTGTGATATTATCTATTTCGAATATTTGTATAATATCATCTACATAATCAATGCTTGATGACAGCCCAAAATCACCTGCCTGACTTTTGCGAAGCGCCTCTACAACCTCATCGTTGCCAATTAAGTTATCTTCAATGGCAATTTCAAATTTCCGACCATTGAGGGCGGTAATTATGTTGGATACATTTCTTTGATAATTTGCCATTTTCACAACAAACTCATTGTCGGAAGTTTCCAAAAACTCATAATATTTTGCAGACAATATTCTGGATGCTGTTACGACGTCTACAGGTGCCTCGTCGCTGTGCATTTGCTGCAAAAAGTCCTGAAAATAACCCGGATACTCATCGAGTCTGATGGTATCAAATTGTTTTTTGTCGGTAATTTGATTGATTGCTTCTTTGGTGTAATTTCCCCGATCATCCCACTTTTCCTGTTCACCAAAAAATGTATCCAGTATATTATTGTGGTCAAAAGGCAAATAGAAGAGTTGAACTAACTCAAAATCGTTTGTAGTAAGATTCTTTATGAGTTGTTCTCTTAGCGTAACACTGGTGAAACTGATTTTCCTGTCGTCCGGACTAAGTTCAGGCAAACCGGATATAAGGTAGTAGTAATTTGTAGACATAATGATTAATCTTCAAATAGTAACTTCCTGGTTTTAGGACGCAAATAAGTTTGAAAGAAATTGTTGAAATCTTGTTCTGTAAAACTTATCACATAACTTCCATCTGAAGGTCCGATTTTAAAACCAGCTTTTACCTCATTTGAAAAACTTATTTGCACCTCTTTATTCAATTGATTGGCCAACTCATTTTTAAAATAGGTTTCTAACTCTTTTTTATCAGCTTCAGGCAAGATTACACTGATATCGCCTTCTTTCTTATTGACCCATCCCTCTACTACTTTTTGAATAAGGCCTCCAAGATATTTTTTATCAGAAAACAGCTCTTTTGCCGTTGGCTGAATGGCTTGCATAGTAACGAGATTTGCAACATCTTGCTTTAATGCTGCTACTGCCTGGTCTATGGCCATTTTCATTTCTGACTCCATGTGCTTTTTGGTCTCCTCAGCTTCTTTTTGGGCATCTGCTTTTGCTTTTTCGGCATCTTCTTTGGCCTTTTTTTCTATAGCTGCTGCCTTTTCTTTGGCTTCTTTCAGGATTGCCTCCGCTTCTTCGTTAGCTTTTTGGACACCTTCGTTATAAACTTTATCGGTGAGGTCTTGCAGTTTAGTGGTCATAATTTACATGTTTAAATACAAACAATATCCTATGTGTCAATTATATTAAAAAATCGAAGCAAATATAGTAATTCTTCATGAGGCGAATATTATTCTGCCAAAATAATTTCCCGCTTATAATGTTTTAAAACAGCTGTTTTCATCCGTTTATAATTTTGATTTTAGTTGTCGGATGGAACCTCCTTCGACCGATTCTCAGCATTTTACTTGTATTTCTTTGAATAATCATGGTCGTGTGTGTTAAAAGTCTTGTCATGGAGGTTTCATCCGTTTAAAATTAATTTTTATTTGTCATCCGATAGCTATCGGATAGCCTGCCCCGCAGAAGGCGGGGGAGCTCGCCATGATGAATCAAATGCCCGCCACATGGTGTTTTAGTTTCGCTATAATCATGCGAGTGTGTGTCTAAATTTTTGTCATGGCTCGGTTCATAACTCTAAAGCATTTCAGATGATTCGAAATAATGCACGAGGGGGTGAATATACCAATTCCTTACTAATAAAAAAATTCACCTATTTTGTTATTTATATTTTTAGATAAATTATCCCGAATTTTTATTTAGATTATTTCTAATCTGCACGTATAAAAAGTCGGGAAATTACACGAATTACTGACGAACAGGGTATATTTTTCTCTCTCGATAGAAGCGAAAAACCAGATTCTGTTTATAGTAAAATATTTCTGCAAAGAAGAACTTTAAATCAATCGTTTTGTTTAACATTTAAACAAAACCATTAAACAAAATGATAAAATTCAGCAAACATTCAGGTATATATTCTTTGGAGGCTTTGCAAATACTTAATACAAGTTTGGAACAAGCATGGGAGTTACTTTCTGACCCCGGAAATCTTGAAAAAATCACCCCGCCGGAAATGAATTTTACCATAACTTCCGAAGGTGATGAACCCATGTATGCCGGACAAATAATTACGTATAAAGTCACACCTTTCCCGGGTATTCGGTCAAATTGGATTACGGAAATAACCCATGTTCGTCAAAAGGAATATTTTGTTGATGAGCAAAGGTTTGGTCCTTATAAAATGTGGCATCACGAGCATCGAATCATTGAACACGAAAACGGGGTGCTCATGAAAGATCGCATTAGTTACAAGTTACCTTTTGGCTTTTTAGGTGCAATAACGCATCCTTTTATTGTAAAACCACAACTACAGAAAATCTTTCGGCACCGGGAGAAAGTGCTGGCTGAAATGTTTAACCAATAGCTATCTTGTGTAACCGTAGCCCTTTATTATGGGCTTCAATAAATACTCCAGTCCGTTGAGTTTTATCTCATACATGGTTTGCAGCATCATTCCAAGTTTGCCTTCAGGAAATCCTTTTTGGTGAAACCACACAAGGTAGGGTTCGGGAATTTGATAAAGATACCAGCCTTTATACTTACCAAATGGCATTTTTGTACGTACAAGCTCTTCAAGAAAATGTTTTTGCATGTTTATGCTGTTAGAATGATGTTTTTACCCAGGCTATGTCCTTTTTGTGCATATTCGTGGGCCTTTTGAATATGTTCAAGGTCAAATTGTTTATCAATATGTACTTTCAACTCACCTTGCATATACCATTCTACTATTTGCTGTAAGTCCTGCGGTTTATGTTTCATCAACAGGGTTTTCGCTTTTTTACCCTTTGTAAAAAGCTGAAGAGCTTTGTGCCATAAAATGCTGGGCCGGGGCAAAGTGTTGACATATCGGCCACCGTGATTGAGCAAGTGCCTGACTTTTGGAAAAGCATATATTCCGGCAGCGTCAAAGAATACATCAACTTTGTCTGGCAGCTCGAGCAGGTTTGTTCCTTTATAATCAATGAATTTATCTACACCCAGACTTTTTACAAACGCTTCATTCTTGCCGCTACTCACACCAATTACATGAGCGCCCAATATTTTCCCAATTTGCACGGCCACATGACCCACACCTCCACTGGCACCATTTACCAGTAAAGTTTCACCGGGTTTCAGATTGGCTTTATCGCGCAAAGCTTGTAAACTGGTCATTGCTACCATAGGCATAGCGGCTGCCTGCTCTTTATCAAGTTCTTTCGGTCTTTTTACAAAACATTTTTCTGAACCTTGCACATACTCACCATAAGCACCTCCGTATTTATTATCCAACACTCCAAGCACCTCATCGTTAGGAGCAAACTGCTTTGTTTTTTCACCACAAGCCATTACTGTTCCGGCCACATCATAACCGAGTGTAATTGGAAATGGAGCACCCAGTAGAAATTTGTGGTTGCCTTTGCGCTGCTTCCAGTCAATTGGATTAACAGAAACAGCGTGGACCTTAATAAGTAACTGGCTGGGTTTAATTGAAGGTAAGGCAGACTCCACAATTACAAATACTTCTGGTCCTCCAAAATTATTAATTAGGGCGAATTTTGCTTTTTCCGGTATATTGTTCATAGTAAATGGTTTTCTTCTGCAAAACTAATCATAAACTGAACTGGATGTTTAAAAACTCCTGAATAAATATTTCTTTCAACTCAATTCCACCCCGCGGAAACAGGTATTTGTTGTATTTTTGCCGCTCACCAAAACACTTAAAAATGGAACAAAAATTATTCGCAAAATCACCCAAAACAATTTACTTCAAAAACTGGAGTCGTAAGGGGTACGGAGTGTTTCAAACCCAGGGAAAGCAAATTGCTATTGCCACAATGGTGATGGCCAGTTCGCTTACTTTTGAGACAAAAACAGCCAGTGCCCAGATTGACTCTGCAGTTAATGAGCAAATTTATGAGCTCGATGAAGTGATTGTAAGTGGTGAACAGGAACCTGTAGCTTTCTCAAAAATGGCGAGAATAGTTACAGTAATTAATCAAAAAGAGATATCGGCTGCACCGGTAAATGACCTGAATGAACTGCTTGAATATGCAGTGAGTTTAGATATCAAGCAACGCGGCCAGCATGGCATTCAGGCAGATGTGGCTATGCGGGGCGGCACTTTCGACCAAACCCTGGTATTGCTTAACGGGGTAAACATCACGGACCCCCAAACCGGCCACCACAACCTTAACCTTCCTCTCAGCCTCAACAGTATCGACAGAATTGAAATTTTAGAAGGACCTGCATCCAGAATTTTTGGCGTAAATGCCTATAACGGGGCCATCAATATTATTACCAACACCAGGACCAAAAATACAATAGAACTGGAAGCCAAAGCGGGGCAGTATCATTATTTAGAACAAAATACCAGTATTAATTACAAAGCCGGCAAAACAACACACTTTTTCTCAGCGGGTCATAAAAAAAGTGATGGTTACCTGCCTCAAAAAAAAGTAAATAATACAGATTTTAGTACTTCAAGTTTGTTTTATCATGGTAAGTGGAAACATAAAGCAAATAAACTATCCATACAATCAGGGTACAACACAAAGGCTTTCGGAGCGAACAGTTTCTACACTCCGGCATACCCTGAGCAGTTTGAAGCCACAAAAACCTTTTTCAGCAGCCTGCGTTACAGCCTGAAAAAAGAAAACATCCAGCTGAAGCCAGTCATTTATTACCGAAAACATCATGACAGATTTGAACTTTTCCGCGACACAGCACCGGAATGGTATACTACACACAATTACCACATGACTGATGTAGCAGGAGGGCAAATACCTGTTTTATTTCAAACCCGGTATGGCGATATTGCCGCAAACTTCAATGTGCGTTACGCCCATATATATAGCAATGTTCTGGGTAAGCCCATGGCTGGAAGCAAACCTGTTCCCGGTGAAAATGCTGAATTTAACCACCAGGACGAACGCTTTCATACCGGTGGACAAATCACCTACACGCTGGACCTGGAAAAAATGCATCTCGCAGCCGGTGTCATGACCTCCTACTACAACATTTTAAACAGAATGCGCACATACCCCGGTGTTGAAATCAGTTATGAGCTTTTCCGCCATTTTAGGCTGTTTGCATCTTACAATGAAGCCTTGCGTTTGCCCACATTCACTGATTTATATTATTCGGGGCCCACCAACATTGGAAACCCGGATTTAAAACCTGAGGAGTCGGCAACAATTGAAGCAGGTGCAAAATATGTCAATACTGTTTTGAGTTTTCAGGGGGCGCTCTATTTACGTAAGGGCAATAATACCATTGAATGGGTCAAATCTATTGAGGCACAAGCAGGTGACCCATGGCAAACTCAAAACCTGACAAATACAACAACCACGGGAGTTGATTTAGCTGCAAAATTGTATCTGAAAAAACTATGGACAGCAAGCCCGGCTTCATTTTTTGAAATTAACTATGCCTATACTGACGTTAATGCCTCTGCCCGGCAAGTTAAAACAAAATATGTGGCAGATAACCTCAAACATAAGATTACCATAAGACTTAAACATAGGTTATACAAAAAGTTCAGCGCAAGTTGGGGTATCCGTTACCAGGACAGGAATGGCACTTACAAAGCTTATGAAAATGGTAATTACAACGCAGCTATACCTTTTAAACCCTTCTGGCTTGTAAACTTAAAAGTATCATACAAGCACAATCAATGGCAGTTTTACAGCAGTATTTCAAACCTACTGAATAAAAACTATTTTGATATAGCCAATATTCCACAGCCCGGCCGTTGGATAATAATGGGCGCAAACTTTAAAATAAACTACTAAAAAGAAATCCCGGTAGCAGCATAGCCACTATCGGGATTTCCTTTTCTATATTATTATTTTATACCATGTCAATCCTCCTGTTTTGTGCATGAAAACGACATATGGTAAAATAGATATTGATTATTAGTAACTTAACTTTTATATCTTTCTATTTTGGGTGTCTCGTTCTATTTCGTTCAATATAATTAGACTGTGTTACATAAATACAGGCATTTCTCTGATGATTGATTTCTTTTATCCTTTTCCTTGATGAAAAGGATCAAAACCTGTCCGACAATTGGCGGAAATCAAGACCAAATTACGCTTCACCCCGCTCTGTTCAATGAATTAAATGGTAAATAAAAACTGGACAAGCCTCTTTTATACCATTTATATTCATTGAACATTCACTCCGACACTGGCCCGCCAATTTGGTCTGGCCAACCCGCTTTGGGTCTCATGTTCGATCAGCAGTAAAAAGGTTGCCAGCTAGCCGCATGAAGAAAAATGCGTTAAGAACCGAGCCATGACATGATCCTTACACATACAGCAATAATTGCAAGGTACATACACATAACTTACAAACAAGATTTAACCGGTTCATGGCG